>UQNB01000022.1 GCA_900542235.1 uncultured Collinsella sp. | reverse complement strand
GCGGCGAGCCGGCTTCTCAGCCTCACGCGCGGCCTCGGCAGCCGCCTCGCGCGCCTTCTCGGCAACAAACGCCGCAGCCGAGGTATCGAGCTGCACCGTTGCGTGCGTGCGTGCGGGCGCGACGACCTCGCCGGCATGCATCACGATGACGCCGCAGGTGCTCGTCTTAACAAACTCGACCATCTTGGGGTCGGTGAAGCCCGTCACGTCGTTGACGATCGAGGCGCCGCAGCGCACGGCCGCCTTGGCAACCGCCACGTGGCGCGTGTCGATCGAGACGATGGCGCCCTCCTTGGCCAGCGCGCGCACCACGGGCAGCACGCGGCGAGCCTCCTCGTCGGGATTAACCGGGGTAAAGCCGGGGCGCGTGGACTCACCGCCCACGTCGATGATGTCGGCGCCGGCGTCAAGCATCGCCAGGCCGTACTCGATGGCGGCATCCGGGTCGAAGTGCTCCCCGCCGTCGCTAAACGAATCGGGCGTCACGTTGAGGACGCCCATGATGCGCGGACGGTCAAAGCTGAGCTCGTACTTTCCGCACCGCCATGTCTTGCTGTCGTTCGCCATGAACATCCTCCTAAAATGCCCACGCCGCCGAGCTTGGGGAGCTGGCGGCGGGGTCGCTTTGCACTCAGTCTTTCTATTGTATCCGCGCACACGGGCTAGAACGCAAACGCGGCCGCGATGTCGCAAGAAATCAGCAGGTCGGCATTTGCATCCTGATCGGTAGGCGCCAAATTGCAAATGGCCAGCGTATCGCCAGTAAAGTAACGCGTAAGGTCTGCCGCCGGATACACCACGAGCGAGGTCCCACCCACAATGAGGGCATCGGCCGCGGCAATGGCGGCAACGGCACCGGTCAACACATGCTCGTCGAGCGGCTCTTCGTAGAGCACCACATCGGGCTTGATGCGACCACCGCACGCAGGGCACACGGGCACGCCCGCGGCGTCCTCGTGCTCGCGCGAGCAAATCCACTCGGCGCTATAGACCGCGCCGCACGACTGGCAAATGTTGCGATGGACCGATCCGTGCAGCTCGAACACGCGCTGCGAGCCCGCCATCTGATGCAAGCCGTCGATGTTTTGCGTCACCACGGCATCAAGCTTGCCGGCGCGCTCCAGCTCGGCCAGCTTGGTGTGACAGCGGTTGGGCTTAGCGTTAAGCGCGATCATCTTGGTGCGGTAAAAGTCGAAGAACTCCGCCGGATGTGTCTCGTAAAAGCTGTACGAGAGCATGGTCTCGGGCGGATAGGCAAACTGCTGGTGATACAGGCCGTCCACGCTGCGGAAATCGGGGATGCCACTTGCCGTGGAAACACCAGCGCCGCCAAAGAAGACCACGCGCTTGTGGGTGTCAAACAGATCCGCCAGCGCGGCGGACGCCTGCTTGGGGTCCAATATTGCCTGCGTCATATGAGTCCTCCGTCCATGTTGGTCGGGGCGACTGCGATTGCGCCGTCGTCCGCGGGGCCCGCCCCGCCTCTGTTGCGCTAATCTTAAGCCTGCCAACCCCGTCGAAAGGACACCATGCCTCAGACTTACACTTTCGCCTCGTGGAACGTCAACGGCCTGCGCGCCGTGCTCAAAAAGGACCCGAGCTTTATCCAGATCACGCAAGAACTCGACGTCGATATCCTGGCGCTGCAAGAGACCAAGCTGCAAGAAGGCCAGGTCGATATTGACCTGCCCGGCTATCACCAAACCTGGAGCTACGCCGAGCGTAAAGGCTATTCGGGCACTGCGGTCTTTAGCCGCCAGGAACCGCTGCGCGTGCTGCACGCCGATGCGCTGCTGCCCTACGCCGGCGAGGGTGAGGCAGCTGAGCTCGTTGCCCAAGCCGCGACCGAGGGCCGTGTCTGCGCGCTGGAGTTCGACAAGTTCTGGTTTGTCGACGTCTATACACCCAACGCCCAAAATGAACTCGCCCGCATCGACGTGCGCATGGCCTGGGACGATGCTTACCGCGGCTTTTTGAACGCGCTCGAGCGCGAGACCGGCAAACCCGTCGTGACCTGCGGCGACTTTAACGTGGCGCACGAGGAGATCGACCTTAAGAACCCCAAGTCCAACCGCGGCAACGCCGGCTTTTCGGACGAGGAGCGCGGCAAGTTTACCGAGCTGCTCAACGCCGGCTTTACCGATACCTGGCGTGCGGCAAACCCCGACGTCGAGGGCGTCTACAGCTGGTGGAGCTATCGCTTTAATGCCCGCAAGAACAACGCCGGCTGGCGCATCGACTACTTCCTGGTAAGCGACACAATCGCCGGCAACGTGCGCGACACGGGCATCCGCGGCGACATCTTTGGCAGCGACCACTGCCCCGTCACCCTCACGCTAGAGCTCTAGCCCCAGCTGATCCCCTGGGGACGGAGGAAAAGGAATCATTTTCACTTCGCGAGATCATCCACGCAGCTCGCTTGCCACGAAACTGGCCCATCTACTACGTTTAAGCCACTACCCTCAACCACAGTGAACAACGCAAAAAGAAAACCGCAGGTAGAAAGCCTGCGGTTTTTCATAAAACGCGGTTGTGTTTGGGGGTGTCGGGCCAAACGTAGTAGATAGGCCGATTTCGTGGCGGGCGAGTTCAGCTGATTCCCCGGGGACGTCTGGAGACGGAAGAAAACGGATCAATTTAGCTCTTGAGGGTCACGACGCCCGTCATATCAGCCGGCCATTTTAAAACTATGCCAGTTTACGGGGCTAAATCGCGAACCCCCAACCATACGCAATTCCGAAATAATAAAACCGCAGGTAAACGGCTTGCTCTATTTCAAAAATAGCCGGCATGGTCTGCTTGTGCCAATCTGGCCCCGTAAACCGGCATAGTTTTAAAATGGCACTTCGGCAGTATTGATTCCCGCCCCGGCGCAACCAGCCCTACAGCCCGTACTTCACGATGACTCGGTTGATGCGGCGACACCAAGGCTTGTACAGGGCGACCAAAAACACGCAGGTCGCGAGGCCGTGCGTGATATCGAACGGTACGGCGGTGGCAAGACGCGCCATGGCACCCGCCCACGTGAGCGGTTGAACAAAACCGATAATGTCGTAGGCGTTGATCACAACGCCGTACAGCAAACCCGAAGCAAAGCCGTAGGTCAGCAGCGCCGGCATACGCACGGTGCCATCGGCGCGATCAAAAGCGCCGGCATGCGCCAGCGCACCGCCAACGTATCCCACGAGCCCCCAGGCATACATCTGCCACGGCGTCCACATGCCCTGTCCAAAAAAGAAATTGCTGGTCAGCGCCGCCAGCGCGCCAACCATAAAACCATTGCGGCGGCCAAGCGTCGCCCCCGCGATAATGGCGATGGCACTCACGGGTTTAAAGTCGGGAATGGGGCCAAACAAGATGCGCCCCGCCGCGGCCAACGCCGCCAGAACCAGCGTTGGCATAATCTGGCGCAGGCCCGGTCGCGACGCCTCGTAGCCTGCAAAGAACAGCGCAAGCACCAGCGCCACCACGACAAGCATGGCGAGCGCCGCCTGCTCAACGCCCGCCAGCAACGCCGCAGCCATCACGGCTGGCACCGCCAGCAGCAGCGGTATCTCCAGTTTTGCGAGTAGGCGCACGATGCGATAATCCGCCATCCCATCACGCCCTATAAAACACGTTGTCGGCAAAGAAGTCGGCCGGCGGCTCCATGCAGGCAATCTCACCGTCAAACATCATGGCAACGTCATCGGCAACCTGCTCGGCAAAATCCAGATCGTGCGTAGCCATGATGACGGTGCCGCCAGCCTTCACATGGTCACGCAGGGCGCGGGCGATGATGCGACGGCTCTCCAAGTCCAAGCCCTTCGTGGGCTCGTCAAGCAGCAGCAGCTCGGGGCCGATCAGCAGCAGCTTTGCCAGTGCAAGCAGCTGGCGCTGTCCGCCCGAGAGGTCGTAGGGGTGGCGCGTCTCTAAGCCGTCCAGTCCCAGTTGCACCGCACGCTCCCGCGCCAAGTTCTCGTCATATCCGCAGGTCGAGGCCCATTCCATCAGCTCATCGCGAACCGTCTCGGCAACCAGCAGGGCCTTGGGGTTCTGCGGCAGCAGCGCAGCCGAGGCCGCCCCGCGCACCATGCGGCCGCGCTGCAACTTGGCGGTCTTCGCCAGCACCGAAAGCATTGTCGACTTGCCGCAGCCGTTACCGCCCACAACCGCATGCACCGCGCCAGCCGAAAACGACGCATCGAGCCCGCGCAGCACCCAACCGCCCGCGCGATCGTAGCGAAACCAGCCCTCGTGGATAGCTGCCGCCGCACTCGTCGCCGCCCCCTGCGCGGGCCGACAAGAGTCCAAAGCCAAAAGTCCCTCGCGACTACCCAAACTCGCCAGGTCAACCACCTCGCGCACGCGGCCGTCCTCAATCCGGTACGCACACGTCGCGTATTCGAGCATTGGGCGCGGCCGATGCGTCGCCACAACAACCGTGCAGCCCAGCTCGCGATTCACACGAAACAGCGCGTGCAGGAAATTCTTCTCCGCAACCGGATCAAGCTGAGACGTGGGCTCGTCGAGCAGCAGCACGCGCGGGCGTAATGCCAGCACAGCCGCCAGCGACAGTAGCTGTTTGCGTCCGCCCGAAAGCGTATCGGTGTCGCGGTGGAGCCAATCTTCCAGCCCAAAGAAATAGCTGGTCTCAGCTACGCGACGGCGCATCTCATCACGCGCTAGCCCCAAGTTTTCCAGGCCAAACGCCATCTCGTGCCACACGGTCTCGCACACAATCTGGTTCTCGGGATCCTGGAACACATAGCCCACGCGCTCCGCCGATGCCCGCACATCCATGTCGGCGACGGGCTCGCCCAGCACGCGCAGCTCGCCGGAGCGCGTACCCGCCGGCGCGATCTCGGGCTTGAGCAGCGACAGCAGCGTCGACTTGCCCGAACCGGTACCGCCAACAAGCAGTGCAAACGCACCTTGGGAAACACGCCAATCAAGCCCCTCGAGCACCGGTGCCTCGGCCCCGGGATAGGCAAAACTAAGGCCTCGCACCTCAATCGCCGGCGCGGCCGAGCCATATGCCACACCCGCCGCCGAGCTCCTATCCAACCGAGCCATCAGCCAAACCTCTTCTCATCAATCGCGTGCGACGCGCAAGGCAGCATCATCCAGGCAGCGTACACGACATAGCCCAGCCACGGCGCCGGCACCGATAGTTGCGGGTAAAACGAATACTGCATCGTCGCAGTCCACGCCACTGCCGTCGTGGCCATGCCAAACAGCGCAAGTCCAACCAGCGCGGCAACATCGCCGCGCCCCAGCCGATACCGCGCATACGTCGTACGACGCGTCGCGGCACCCCACCCGCGCGAGCGCATCGCGTCCGCGCGCTCCAGCGAATCTTCCATGCCCCAGCCCATCAACACACTCGATGCCCGCAGGCGCGAGCGCACGGGGTCGGCCGGCACGCGGCCCGGCACATCAATCGCATCCTGCACCGCCAGCACCGTACGACCGCGGCGTAAAAACTGCGGGATAAGCCTCATGCACATCGAGATCATGAGCGCAATCACCGGCGCGGCGTTACCCAAAAGCGCAAGCACCTTATCGTAGCTAAGCATCGACGCCGCGGCCTCAAACCACAGCACGCTCGCCACAAACAGCCCACCCATGCACAAGCCGTATACCATGCTTTCCAGATACACCGCGCGCACGCCGATGCGAAACAGCTCCGTCGAACCCGAAGCGCTAAACAGCGGATTGACCAGCGCGATAATCAAAATCACCGGCAGCTGCCAGCGAAGTGCGCCTAGCGTGTGGGCAGCCCCACGCGTCGCAAATCCATACGCCATCCCGCCCGCAAGCGACAGCGCGATCAGCACCGGTTGCATCGAGAACATGGTGAGCCCCAGCGTCAGCACCATGTAGAGGGCCGGCACAGCCGGATGCGACATCGAGAATGCCGCGACGGGCTCGCCGCCAAACTCCTCTTGTATGTTGTCCACGGGCACCCCCGTCCCCTCGCTCAAACGACAGCTCCGCAGCACCGCCAACGACGCACGCAAGCAGCGCAAACGCCACGCCGGCGGCGCAAGCCTCAACCGCCGCAAACCAATCGTTACGCGCTCATCATATGCCTGCGGTATCATATTGCGCCGTGTATCGTTTCCAAACACACGTCTCTATAACGTAACAGGAGATCACATGGACGCAACCGCAATTATCCTCGCCGCCGGCGAGGGCACCCGCATGAAGTCGAACCACTGCAAGGTTTCGCACAAGATCCTGGGTAAGCCCATGGTCCAGTGGATCGTCGACGCCACCATCAAGGCCGGCTGCAGCCGCGTCGTGGTCGTCATCGGCAGCCACGCCGACGAGATGCGCGCCCTTATCGACGGCGTCTACGCCAACAGCGCCACCAAGGTCGAGTGCGTCGAGCAGACCGAGCGCCTGGGCACCGGCCATGCCGTCAAGGTCGCGCTCGAGGCCTGCGGCATCACGCAAGGCCCCGTCGTCGTACTCAACGGCGACCTGCCGCTCATCACCGCCGACACCGTCGCCAAGTTCGCACAGACCGTCGCCACCGGCGAGCTCGCCTGCACCGTCATGACCATGACCCCGCCCGACCCCTTCGGCTACGGCCGCATCAAACTGGGCGCCGATGGCCAGATCGAGCGCATCATCGAGCAGAAGGACTGCACGCCCGAGCAGGCCGCCACGCTGCTGGAGTGCAACGCCGGCTGCTACGCCTTTGACGGTGCGCAGCTCGCCGCCCACATTAACGAGATCGGCAACGACAACGCGCAATCCGAGTACTACCTGCCCGACATGCTCGAGATCCTCAAAGGCCATGGTCAGGCAGTCTCCATCTTCCACTGCGACGACTACCGCGACGGCCTGGGCGTCAACAGCCGCATCCAGCTCGCGCAGCTCACCGCCATTGCGCGCGACCGCATCAACGAGCACTGGATGGCCGAGGGCGTTACCTTCATCGACCCCACGCAGGCCTGGATCGGCCCCGACGCCACCATCGGCCGCGACACCGTCGTGTGGCCGCAGACACATCTGATCGGCCACGTCACCGTGGGCGAAGAGTGCCAGCTCGGCCCCAACAGCCGTCTCACCGACACCACCGTCGGCAGCGGCTGCACCATCGACGAGACCATCGCCATCGAGGCCGTCATCGAGAACGGCGTCGACTGCGGCCCGCGCGCCTACCTGCGCCCGGGCACCCACATGCTCGACGGATCCAAGGCCGGCACGCACGTGGAGATCAAGAAGTCCACGATCGGCGAGGGCTCCAAGGTGCCCCACCTGTCCTACATCGGCGACACCACCATGGGCTCCGGCGTCAACGTGGGCGCTGGCTCCATCACCTGCAACTACGACGGCGTCCACAAGCACAAGACCGTCATCGGCAAGGATGCCTTCATCGGTTCCGACACCATGATGGTCGCGCCCGCCCAGATTGGCGACGGTGCGCTCGTGGCCGCCGGCTCCGTCATCACCGAGCCGGTCCCGGCCGACGCACTCGGCCTGGGCCGCGCCCGTCAGGTAAATATTGAGGGCTGGGCCGCCGATTATCGCCGCCGCCTGCACGAGGACGACGAGGTATAACGTTTTACCAAGCACAAAAGGAGCTGTTCCATGGGGGCGGCTCCTTTTTCTATGCTGACCTGCGCGGCCGGATGAGTGGTCGGTTCGTGTCCGTTGACGGTAAAGACGTTATCAAGACCCGATAAGCCCCGTCGCGCGGTTACAATGCAAAAAGGCATCTATATGGCATTCGATATAAAGGAGAAGGGTAATGCCGATTAATGATCCCGAGAAGTCGGAGAATATGCGCAAGTCCATCCGCGTGTATTCCGGTTCCTCCAACCGTCCCCTCGCTCAGAAGATCGCTGAGTACCTTGGGGTCGAGCTTTCGGGCCTTACGCTAAAGCAGTTCGCCAACGGTGAGATTTACGCCCGCTACGACGAGACCGTCCGCGGCGCCGACGTCTTCCTGATTCAGTCCGTGGCCGGCGGCAACGTCAACGACATGCTCATGGAGCTGCTCATCGCCACCGACGCTGCCAAGCGCGCATCCGCCCGCTCCATCACCGCCGTTATCACCCACTACGGCTATGCCCGCCAGGACCGCAAGGCCGGCCCGCGCGAGCCCATCACCGCCCGCCTCGTCGCCAACCTGCTCGAGCGCGCCGGCGTCAACCGCATCATCACCCTCGACCTGCACCAGGGCCAGATTCAGGGCTTCTTCGATATCCCGGTTAACCACCTGTCCGCGCTGCCGCTGTTTGGCCAGTACTACAACGACATGCACTTCGACACCGACAACCTGGTTGTCGTCTCCCCCGACGTGGGTCGCGCCAAGGCCGCCAAGAAGCTGTCCGACATGCTCGGCTGCGACCTGGCCATCGCCCACAAGGGCCGTCCGCGCCACAACGCCGCCGAGGTCATGGGCATCATCGGTGACATCAAGGGCAAGACCTGCATCATCAACGATGACATGATCGACACCGCTGGCACCCTGTGCGCCAACGTCAAGGAGCTCAAGGCCATGGGCGCCGGCGACATCTACGTGTGCGCCACCCACGGCATCTTCTCCGGTCCGGCCATCGAGCGCCTGAACGACGCCCCCATCGTCGAGTGCGTCGTCACCGACGCCATCCCCGTCGAGGTCGGCGGCAAGATCAAGACCATCTCGGTCGCCGAGGAGTTCGCCCAGGCCATTTCCGCCGTTTACCACGAGGAGCCCGTCTCCACGCTCGTCGGCGGCGACTTCGCGCTGTAATCCAACGTGCATCGCATCATCTTTGATGCTTTTAAAGGGTCGGAAGCTCGCTTCCGACCCTTTTTCTATCCCTCGCCAACCTTCCCTGGACAATTAGTTCAGATACGTATTTTTTTAAAGCCCCAAAGGGCCGTTCGGAGCCTTCTGAGCTCCCCGACGGATGCCATGCCGCCCAAAGCTCATCGTTTTCGAGTACAACCGCCGCATATTTACCCTCAAATCGCTCTCGAAGGCCCTTAGAAACGCCTCGAACGCCCGCCGCCTTATACGTATCTGAACTAACTGTCCAGTAGCTATCGTCAACCTTCGCGACAGAGCTCAATTTTCTGCAATCCCCTCAATCGATTCCATCGATTTCATAACACCCAGCCGTTCATGGCGCGCAGCACCCCGCTGAGCGAAAAGAACGGTATGGCGGTCGCATTCTGCCGCCAACTTAGTACGTTATAGCTATGACAACCGTGATTTCACATCTCTCCGCCCTCCGCGCAATTCGTCGCGCACGACGGGCGTACTCTGCCCTACCCTGGGACTCCGTTGATAGTGAACAGCAAGCACAGGCCTTGGCTAGCTGCATTCCCAATAATGACGCGATAGACTTTGGCGCACTTTCGATACTCGACGCCTGGAATGAAGATGATTCCGAACTGCTCGATCTTCTCGTTTCAAACGAAGACAACAGACGCCCCGACAAGCGACTTCTTCAGCATATTCTCTCCGCTCCGCTTCCTGAAGGTGCAATTATGCACGTCGAGGCCGACATCTACGCAACGTCTCCTGCCATGACAGCCATGCTTTGTTCCAAAAATGAATCAGTCGCCAAAACCTTGATGCTTCTCATGGAACTGCTCGGAACCTACTCCCTTCCTCCCGGGGCAACATACCCCATTGCCTATGACGACATTTGGCCCAAGGGCGATGGCTACGAAGCGATGGACGACCTCGATTGCCGGGGCGACCAGTCGGCGGCCGAACAGCAGAACGAAACCCGCTACGAACAGGCGCACTACAAATGCGAGCCTGCCACAACTATCGAAGAGCTTGAGGCGGTCGCGCGCTTCGCCAAAAGTAGCTCCTACGCCTCGTTTCGCACGGCAGTCAATCTCGCCCGACCCGGATCTGCATCCCCAGCCGAATCCCTAATGTTTGCCGTTCTCGGAGCGCCCATGCGCTTTGGCGGATTCGGATGCTGCAGCCTGCCCATGGGAGGCCTGCTACTCAACCATCGAATCGACTTCGACACTCTTGCGGTCAACATGTCCTCCGGCATCCCCTATGCCATCTGCGACTTATATTGCCCAGCCGCAGGAGTCGACAACGAATACAACGGAATTGGGCATGAGCTTCAAAATGCTCGCATCCACGATGGCAATCGCAACAATGGCCTTAAAGCCATGGGTATCCACGTCCTGGTTATCAATCGCGACCAAATGAAAGACCTTGTTGCGCTCGAAGCCTTCGCCCAGACGATGCATCGACTTGCTGGGGTTCGGTTCCGCTATCGCATCAAGGGTTATCGCAAACGTCAGGCCGCTTGGCTCAACGCTCTGCGGGCCGGAATCGGCCTTGCGCCGGTCTAAACGGCGAATCACCCGTGCGCCGTCGAGCAGGGCTGGACAGTTAGTTCAAATACGTATAAATGGACACATTGAATTAGACTGTTTTGCAGTTATCTCTATGCCATTCGCCCTATTTGAAGGCAGGGTAGACTTCAAAACAGCGTCATATGGACTAACTAAAGCTCCAAAACAACGTATCGGCATCGAAATAAGCACTTCGAGTCCTCAGAACTTATACGTATCTGAATTAACTGTCCACCTCGGATTTTGACGGCCGTCCAAACGCCCCCAAACAACCTCAATTGCCCTCCATTTGACAGCGGCAACAGGGTCGCTCACCATAGCAGGCGACAAATCAACGAAAGGATGAACATGGCAGCTGCACAGCCGCTTAAGATTCGCATGGTTGCCGGGCTTGGCAACCCGGGCGAGGAATATGCCGAGACCCGCCACAACGCCGGCTTTAAGGCGATTGACGAGCTGGCCCGTCAGGCCGGCGTCACGTACTGGAAAAACCAAGCAGGCGCCGAGGTCGCGCTCATCAACATCAACGATCCCGAGGAAGAGGGCGGCAAGCGCCAGATTGTGCTGGTCAAGCCGCAGTCGTATATGAATACCTCGGGTGGCCCCATCTCCAAGCTCTGCCGCGAGTACAAGATCAAGGCCGAGGAGCTGCTCGTGATTCACGACGAGCTCGACATTCCCGCCGGTGACGTGCGCGTCAAGGTGGGCGGAGGCCATGCCGGTCACAACGGCCTGCGCTCCATCATCGACAAGATGGGCAGTCGCGACTTCAGCCGCATCCGCACCGGCATCGGCAACCCTCCCGGCAAGATGGCCGTGGCAGACTACGTACTCAAGCAGCTGCGCGCCCGCGAAGCCGAGGACTTCCAAGACACCTGCGCCCGCGCCGCAGATGCCGCCGGTCTGGCCATCGTCCACGGCGTAATCTACGCCCGCGATCACGTAAACGGCGCCGCTTCCGCCAACGGCAAGCACTAAAACCCACCATTTAGGGACAGGTTTATTTTGGCAGGTTTTATCTGCGGAAACGCCACAGTGGCGGCTCCGCAATAAATCCCACGCCGCCATACATATGCAATGCCTCAAAAGGGGACCGGCCTCACCAAAGCGCGAGGCCGGTCCCCTTTGCCGTTTTGCCTGATAAAACGGGCCAAAATAAACCTGTCCCTTTTTGGCAGGCCAGACGGGATAAACCCTTTTCCCAACCGCCGAAGAGACACATAAACAGCATGTCCATGAGGGTATAATTTGCACCGTATGTCTGCACATCGCCTGTGCGCGTACGGTTTTATTCGGGCTACCGTCCATTTCCGTGGAGGCACGGTTCGGCAGCCCTAACAAGAGAGGGGTTCTATGTATAAGATCCTGGAGAAGACGCAGTTCTCGGAGAAGGTGTTCAAGTTCCGCATCGAGGCGCCCGCTATCGCCAAACATGCGCACGCTGGACAGTTCCTCATGGTTCGCGCCAACGAGACGGGCGAGCGCGTCCCGTTTACCCTGGCCGGCTGGAACGGTGACGAGGGCTGGGTCGAGTTCATCTTCATGGTGATCGGCAAGACCACCGAGATGCTTTCCACCTACGAGGCCGGCGAGTCGCTGCGCGACGTCGTGGGCCCGCTGGGCGTTCCCACCGAGATGGCTGAGGGCCCCTGCGCCGTCATTGGCGGCGGCGTCGGCCTGGCAATTGCCTTCCCGGTCGCCAAGCACCTGGTCGAGACCGGCCACGAGGTGCACGCCATCATGGGCGCCCGCACCAAGGACCTCCTGCTCATGGAGGACCAGTTCCGCGAGCTCCTCGACGAGGACCACATCCACATCACCACTGACGACGGCTCCTACGGCGAGCAGGGCGTTGTCACCGCTCCGCTGGAGCGCCTGCTGCAGGACAAGGCCGTGAGCCAGGTCTTCTGCGTCGGCCCCGTTCCGATGATGAAGTTCTCGACCCTCACCGCCCAGAAGTACGACACCCCCATCACCGCGTCCCTCAACCCCATCATGGTTGACGGCACCGGTATGTGCGGCTGCTGCCGCGTCGAGGTGGGCGGCGTGACCAAGTTCGCTTGCGTCGACGGCCCCGACTTCGATGCCACCCTGGTCGACTGGGATGACCTTCGTGCCCGCCAGGCCGCTTACCGTTCCGAAGAGGGCGAGTCCCTCAAGGCCTATGAGGAAAAGAGCTGCGCATGCCACTAGTTAACGGTCGTTTCGTTGCCGATATGAAGTCGCCCCGCACCCCCGATAACGAGGAGCCGGCTGCCGAGCGCGCCTGCGACTTCCGCCCCGTCGACAAGGGCTTCACCGAGGAGATGGCGCTGGCCGAGGCCGAGCGCTGCCTCAACTGCAAGAAGCCGTTCTGTGTTGAGGGCTGCCCCGTCAACATCAACATCCCCCGCTTTATCGAGCAGATCCGCGCGAAGGACTTCGGCGGCGCCCTCGATACTATCCGCGAGGACTCCATGCTTCCCGCTATCTGCGGCCGCGTCTGCCCGCAGGAGAACCAGTGCGAGGGTAAGTGCATCCGTGGTAAGAAGTCCGAGCCCGTGGCCATCGGCCAGCTCGAGCGCTTCCTGGGTGACCGCCCCGAGCTCGCCTCCACGCCCAAGATGGCTCCCAAGAACGGCAAGAAGGTCGCCGTCGTCGGCTCCGGCCCGTCCGGCATCACCTGCGCCGGCGAGCTCGCCCGTAACGGTTTTGACGTCACCGTCTTTGAGGCCTTCTTTACCGGCGGCGGCGTGCTGGTCTACGGTATCCCCGAGTTCCGTCTGCCCAAGGCGGTCGTCAAGCGCGAGATTGACGGTCTGGAGGACATGGGCGTCAGGTTTGAGTACAACTCCGTCGTGGGCAATATGGCCACGGCCGAGGAGCTGTTCGAGCAGGGCTTCGACGCCATCTATGTGGCGACCGGCGCTGGCCTGCCCAAGTTCCTCAACGTCCCCGGCGAGAACCTGCCCAACGTCTTCTTCGCGAACGAGTACCTCACCCGCGTGAACCTGATGAAGGCCAACAAGTTCCCCGAGTACGACACCCCCACCAAGCACGGCAAGAACGTCGTTGTCTTTGGTGGCGGCAACGTGGCTATGGACGCCGTCCGTACCGCCAAGCGCTTGGGCGCCGAGCACGCCATCATCGCCTACCGTCGTACCGAGGACGAGATGCCCTGCCGTCGTGCCGAGCTGCACCATGCCAAGGCCGAGGGCGTCGAGGTTCTGCCGCTCGTCTCCCCGCTCGAGTTTGTCGCTGGCGAGGACGGCTCCGTGTGCGCCGTCAAGGTCCAGAAGACGGACGGCGGCGGCCCCGCCGGGCCGGCCCGCCGTCGTCCGGTGCCCATCGAGGGCGCCATCGAGGAGATTCCCTGCGACGTCGCGATCTCGGCTATCGGCACCAACGCCAACCCCTTCGCTGCCAAGATCGGCGGCAAGATGGAGCTCAACAAGTGGGGCTACATCGTCGCCGACGAGGAGACCGGCCAGACCACCGATCCCCGCATCTGGGCCGGCGGCGACATCGTCACCGGTGCCGCTACGGTCATTCTGGCGATGGGCGCCGGCAAGAAGGCCGCTGCCTCCATCACCAAGAGCCTGCTGGGCGAGTAATCACCCTCAGCGCTAGCCATCAAACGGCAAAGTCCCCGTCGAGCACACGCCCGGCGGGGACTTTTTCTATATCGGCCGCCCCGACCACCACGATGGGGACAGGCACCTTTGTGGTGGTCGGGGACTTGGCCGGCGAACCAATTCCGACGTTTGCCTCAATCTGTAACACCTGGAGCCCGTTGAGCCTTGCAGTTGTTACAGATTAAGATATTGTGCCGGCCGCCCACGCTGCATCTCAATCTGTAACAGTTAGAGACCAAATATGCCGCCTGGTGTTACAGATCAAGACGTTGAGCTGACGGCCGAACGATTCATCTAAATCTGTAACAGTTAGAGCCTTTTTCGCTGGCCTGGTGTTACAAATCGAGATTTTGCAAAAGCCGAGGATAGGCACTGCCGCCAAGGCCTTCCCCTCGGCCTAAAACAAAAACCACCACAAAGGTGCCTGTCCCCTTTGTGGTGGTTTTGGTTGGCTAGCCTTCGAGCTGCGCCACCTTGTAGCGGTAGGCGGCGGCGATAACGTCTTTACAGCCCTCGCGTCCCAACTTGGCGCGGTTGACGACGATGTCCTTGCCGCTCGTCATCTTCCACTTTCCGGCGCTGTAGCGCTTATAGAACGCCTCGCGCGCCTTCTGCTGCTGCTTGACCAGCTTAGCGCCCTTCTTTTTATTAAGGCCGCGCTTCTTGCGCACGATCTCGACGCGATCCTCAAAGGGTGCGGTCACCAGCACGGCAATGTGGTTGGGGTTGTTGCGCAGCAGGTAATCGGACAGACGGCCCTCGATAATGCAGCTCTCGGTCTCGCCCAGATCCAAAATCACCTGGCTCATCTTTTGGAACAACTTGTCCGAGTACGAACGCGCATCGTAGCGGTCGGGCAGAAACGCCATGTTCTCCACGGCCAGGCGTTCGTCATAGGCGGCCATCTTATCGAGCGACTCGCCCGCGCGCAGAGACGCGCGTACCAGCAGCTCGTTGTCGTACAGCGGAATCCCCAACTCGTTGGCGAGGATGCGTCCGATCTCGTGGCCCTCGGCACCAAAGTCGCGCGCGATGGTAATGACCACAGGACTCTTCTTGTTCTCCAGATCGCTCATCGCGATTCCTTTCTCTATGTGACAAAGGGACTGTCCCTTTGTCACATTCTACGCTGCCACCATTCGCCTCTGATATGCCCTCACCAGCAGCGAGATACCAAAGTTGAGCACAAAGTACATCGCAAACACCAGGCCGTAGAGCATAAGCACCTGCGACAGGTCGATCGCGTGGGCCATCACGACGTTTGCCGTGTACATGAGCTCGGCCACGTTAATACCCGAAAGATACGAGCTGTCCTTAATGACGGTCGTGCACTGGCTAAACAGCGCTGGGATGATCGTCTTAAACGTCTGCGGCAGAATGATGTAGCGCATGGTGGCAAAGAAGCCAAAGCCCTGGCTCTGCGCTGCCTCAAACTGGCCGCGCGGAATCGAGTTGAGGCCGCCGCGCACAATCTCGGCCATAACAGCGCTGGTAAACAGCGTAAAGGCGATGGTCGAAATCACAATGTCCAAACCCTGCACCGTAAAGTAGATAAACAGGATCCACAGCAGGTTCGGCGTGCAGCGGAACAGCTCAATATAGGCACTCACCAAAATACGGAACGGGCGGGGCGCATAGCTTTTAACGAGCGCCAGCACCGTGCCAAAGATGAGCGAGAAAAAGATCGACAGCGCCGAGATCTCGATGGTCTTAACAAAGCCGCCCCAAATGTAGAGCAGGTTGGTCGCGTTGAAGATTTCCATGCGCTAGGCCTCCTCTACGTTGTCGAGCCCCAGCTCGGCCAGGCTCACGCCGCGCGGACGTTCCTTGGAGCGGCGCTCGAGCCACTGCACCAGCATGGCGAGCGGAAAGCAGATGATGAAGTACATAAGGCAGCAGACGATGTATCCCTGCAGGTAACCGTACAGACTCACAAAGTTGTCGGAACGGTACATAAGGTCGCCGCCGGCCACAAGCGCCAGCACCGACGTGTTCTTGACCAGGTTGAGCGCCTGGTTACACAGCGGCGGCAGAATGATCTTGAACGTCTGGGGCAGCACGATGTACCAGTACGCCTGCGCACGGGTGAAGCCCTGGCTCTGGGCCGCCTCCATCTGACCGCGCGGAACCGCCTCGATACCGGTGCGGATGACCTCGGAGATGTAGGCCGCGTGATACAGGCCCACACCCAAGAAGCCCAGCACGAACGGCGCGATGCGCACCGGCTGGTCGGCACCGGTTATGGCCTGCAAAAACTGCGGACCGGCCATGTACATAAAGAGCACCTGCACGGGCAACGGGGTGTTCTGGTAAAACTCCACGTACACGCGGCTTATGGCACGCAACACACGCGAGCGAGTGGTAGAGAACACGCCCAGCAGCGTGCCCAGTACCAGCGACAGCAACAGACCGGCAACGACCACTTGCAGCGTCACGCCAAAGCCCCCCCAGAAGGGCCCCATGTTTTGAAATGTCGTCGACCAACGGTCGGCGTCAAATAATCCTTCGAGCATTTGATTCCCTCCTTGGACGATGCGCCTATACAAGACCCCAGGTCTTGACCTCTTGGTCGAGCCAGCCATCGGCCAGGCGATCGCAAATCACCTGATCGACCACGGCCGAAAGGTCACAGCCCTTCTTGGTCGCCACGCCGTAACCCTGCTCGCCAAACTTGACCTCGGGCTGCAACAGCTCGACGGTCTCGTTCATGTAACCGGCCAGCGTGGAGCGGTCCATGGCAAAGACGTCGATATTGCCGGCGTCGAGCGAACTCTTGATGATGGGGTAGCCGCTAAAGGCCCTAAACTCGGGTTTGCAGCTAAAGCCGTTGTCCTTGATCATCTGCTCGATCAGGCCCTGCGTGGTAGCACCCTGACTCACGCCGATGACCTTGCCGTCCAGGTCCTCAATCGAGGTAAAGCCCGAACGCTTCTTGACCATGAGTCCCACGTAATCGGTGCGGTACGGCGTCGAGAAATCCCAGCTCTTCTTGCGCTCGTCGGTGATGGTGTAGGTCGCCGCGACCACGTCGAGTTGGCCGTTATCGATCAGCGGGCCGCGCGTCTTGGGCGTTACGTCGGTAAACTCGACTAGCTCCTGGGCGCGAGCATCCTTGTAGCTCACACCAAAGACGGCAGCGGCGATCTGGTAGCACAAATCAACTTCCATGCCCTCAAAGCGACCCTTGGCGGTGTCGTAATAGCCATAGCCGGGAACGTCCTTCTTAACGCCGGCATTCAGATGGCCACGCGACTTGATGGCCGCAAGCTTGGAGCCCTTGTCGGAGCCCTCGCCGCTGGTGGAGTTGCCGCAACCGGTAAGCGCGGTCCCCGTCAGCGCAAGCATGCTGGCGCCAGCCAGCTGCAAAAAGTGACGGCGCGACACGGCCGCCCTCGTCATATCCGTCATGTCCATCACCGTGCCTAGTGCAGAATCTTGGACAGGAACTCGCGGCAGCGCGGGTTCTCGGGGTTATCGAAGAAGTGCTCGGGCGTGCCCTCCTCCAGGATGCGGCCGTCCTCCATAAAGATGACGCGGTCGGCCACCTGGCGCGCAAAGCCCATCTCGTGCGTCACGCAGATCATGGTGATGTCCTCCTGCGCGAGCTCAATCATAACGTCCAGAACCTCCTGGACCATCTCGGGGTCGAGCGCCGAGGTCGGCTCGTCAAACAGGATGATGGGCTGCTTAGTGCACAGGGCACGGGCGATGGCGATGCGCTGCTGCTGACCGCCCGAGAGATTCTGCGGATACTCGCCGGCCTTATGCGCCATGCCGACGCGCTTGAGCGCGGCGATGGCGATCTCGGTCGCCTCCTCCTTGCTCTTCTTTTGCAGCTTGATGGGCGCGAGCGTCAGGTTGCCCAGCACCGTCATGTTGGGATACAGGTTGAACTGCTGAAACACCATGGAACTATACTTGCGAGCCATCTCCAGGTGATTCTTTTTGGTGAGCGGCGTACCGTCGATGACGACCTCGCCCGACGTGGGCTCCTCCAGATAATCGACACAACGGATGAGCGTCGACTTACCCGAGCCGGAAGGCCCGATCATTACGAGCTTCTCGCCGCGCTTGACGGTGAGGTTGATATCTTTGAGCACATGCAGGTCGCCAAAGTACTTGTTGAGATGCTTGATCTCGATCATGTCTGCCATGAATGTCCCTTCCCTGCGTTTACACGAGTTGAACTATTGTACGGAAAGAACCACGTTTCCGCAGCCCACACTACATTCCCGTAAAGAACCCGCAACCTTTAACCCACTCATTGGGGACAGACTTAAATGAGTACCCGCTCATTGGGTACTCATTTAAGTCTGTCCCCAATGAGCGCCGAAAATAATACAACCGCCCTTGTTGAGCATAAGTCAGCGAAAACCCGTACACGCGAGCAAGGTGACGTGAAATGAAAGGGCGTAGACCTTATGGTCGCGCCCTTGAAATTGAACGTCTGATTGCCGCGTGTACGGGTTTGCAGCGTCGAGCCGTTACGCGGTTTGGTAAAACCGCGTAACAAATTACGCAAGTTTGGCGCCGACGATCTTTGCCGCGGCAGGCTTATCGAAGTTGCCGCCGGTGGCCTTGCCGAGTGCCCCCATGACCTGGCCCATCTGCTTCTTGGACGTGGCGCCCAGCTCGGCGATGACCTGCTCGATCAGGGCCTCGAGCTCCTCGCCCGAAACCTGCGCGGGCAGCAGACTCTCCAGAATCTTGACCTGCTCGGTCAGGTTGTCGGTACGCTCCTGGTCGGTACCGGCCTTAATGGACATCTCCAGCGTCTCGCTCGTCTGCTTAATCAGACGCTTGATCATGCTGTTGACGTCTTCCTCGGTCACGTCGCGGCGCTCGTTAACCTCGATATTCTTCACCTCGGCCTTGACCTGGCGAATGATAGACAGGCGAACCTTGTCCTTGGCCTTCATGGCCGCAATCATTTCCTTCTGCAGCTCTTCGTTGGTCATCTGCAAATCCTCCTCAATAGTGTGGGCGGCACTCGCGCGAGCACCGTCCCATGATTACTCAGTCGTCGACGAACCGTCGGTCGAACTCTTGGTGACGCCCTTCAGGCTGACGTTGTACGGCACGTCCTTGGGCATGGGGTTAACGGTGATGTCGGCGTCCTTCTTGTACTGCTCCAGCCACTCGCTGTACGCGGTGCTTGCCGCCTGCGTCTTCACCACGTTGGAGACGTACTTCTTGATGTCCTTGGGCACCTGCTTAATGTCATCAACCTGATTATCGACATGGAAGTAGTCGGTGCACTTGATGACGTGGTAACCGTACGTCGACTCGATCACGTCGCTCACATCGCCCTTGTTGAGCCCCTCGAGCGCCGTCTGGTAGCTGTCGACGAAGGTGGTGAGCTTATCCCAACCCACATCGCCCTTCTTCTCCTTGGAGCCGGTGTCGTCGGAATACTGCTTCACGGCGCCCTCAAAGCTCAGTTCACCGGAGTTGATCTTGTCCAGGCACTCCTGCGCCTTGGCCTTGGCGGCGGCCTTGTCCTCGTCAGATGCGTCGGAATCAACCTTGATCAGGATGTTCGACGAGCGGCGGGCATCGTTGTAGTTAGACAGGTTCTCGTTGATGTAATCGACGATCTCACTGTCCTTGGGCTTACTGGTGGGCGCCACGGCGTCCTTAAGCTTTTGCTGTGCCAGGTTCTCCTTGAGCGAGTCCTTGTAGGTGTCCTCGGTATAGCCGTAGGTCTTAAGGGTCTTCTTAAAGGCCTTGGCACCGCCCGCGCTCTTGCACGCGTCCTTCCATGCCTTCTCGACCTCCTCGTCCGACACCGTCACGCCGTTTTCCTTCTGCGCCTGCTGGAGCAGAATCTGCTGCGTGTAGGAATCGATGAGCTGCTTGCGGTACTTTTTGGGCGTCAGGTCGTTGTCGACCAGATACTGCGCCCAGTCCTTGTCCTTGGTGTAACCGTAGGACGTGCGCATGCTCATGATCTGCTTGGTCACGGTGTCCTCGGTGAGGTTGGTGCCGTTGATGGTGGCGGCGACACCGCCGGTAAGCTTGTAGCTCGAGGTATCCTCTGCCTGCGACATGAGACCGGAGCATGCCATGGCCGAGACGGAAAGCAGCATTGCCAGCACGCCGATAACCACCAGGACGATCTTGACGGTCTTAGACACGTACGTCTTGCGCTGCTTCTTACGAGAGCTGGAGGCAGCGCGAGCCTGCTGCTCGGGCGTCGGCGCGGCCTCGGAGTTCTTTTTCTTGTTTGCCATAGTTGGCCTTTCGCATCACGAATCGAACAAACGCCATTGTGTCACAACGCGGACCCCGCGACACACCTGGTGCATGGGGGACAGGTTAATCTGCACCATTTTGGTGCAAAGGGGGCTGTTCTGACTGTCGGCAGTTAGGGACATTCCTTTTCTGCCGGCAGTTAGGAACAGTCCCCAAGTGCCGACTCAGCCCCACCTTAGAAGTGACGACGGATGGCGTCGACCATGCCCTGGGACGTGGTCTGGCCGAGCACGTCGGCTGCGGCATCGGCGTCCATAAAGATGTTCATGAGCGCCTGCAGGGCCTCGACCTGGCCGCCCGGCTCGGCAATACCCAAATTGATGACGATCTGCGCCGGCACCGGAGCGCCCATGCCAGCCATAGCGTTAAATGTCACGGGCGCGGCGGGCTTCACCACCGCGATATAGGGCTTGGCCACAAACCCCGGATCGGTATGCGGGATGGCGATGTTGGTCGCCGGCATGGCAAGGCCCGTGGGATAGGCATCCTCGCGCGTGCGGACAGCGTCGAGCCAACCGGGTGCAATGAAGCCGCGTGGGGCAAGTTCGCCCTCGAGCCGCGCAAACACCTCATCTGGCACCGCGCACTCCCAATCAAAAAACACCAGCTCAGGCGTAAACAGCGCCTCGTTATCCGCCATATCGTCCTCCAAAGTTGCATGAGGGCCACAATGCTCAATATGATAGCGAAACGAAACGGGCAAGGTCAGTTGAGGATTCCGATCAGCTCGAGCGCGCGCGCGGGCGTTAGGCACACCTCGGGCATCGTCTCCAGCATACGTCGATCGCTCGTGACTACGTAGTCAACATCCGCCGTGTCGCCCGAGGCGATGATGAGGTTATCCTCAAGATCCGACATACGCTTTCCGAGCATTCGCGCCATCTCGCACTCCGCCAACGAAAGCGGAGAAGCCGTTGCCACCTGCATCATATGCTCGATGCAAGCCCACGACGCCGGCACAAACGACGTGTTGATCTCATTCACATTCCGTCGAGCTAGACGACGAGGCAAGATATAGAACACGTCCTTTGCCGTCGTCGGCGCGTACAGAAGATTGATCTTTCCCGCCTCGGCCAGCTCAACCAATCTTTTCGCCTCGTCGAACGCTCCCTCTTGCAGGTAATAATCGAGCCAAACGTTCGTGTCCACCAAGAGCCGCTTTGCCTCAATCACCGACAATTCGCCTCCATGTCGGCAATCATCGCATCGTACATATCGTCGCGCACGGCATCCCAGTTGTCCGCCGAAGATCCCGCTGATGCAAAATCCGACGCGCTCAGCCCCAACGAGGAAAAAGCGAGGCCGCAGCCCTGCTCGGCCAGGCTCTCCGCACGGGGCGTCTCGTGTTTATCCACCACCATGAATCCCGGTAACGTTTGATGTTCGACAAGGTAGGCCCAAAGCGCGCGAATCGCATCGCTCGGCCCTAGTCCATTACGAGTCAGGACCGCATCGCCGCCAGCCTTGAGCATAGGGTCGATTCGCGTGTTAAGCTGCACCGTTGCTGTACCCATAGCTGCTCCTCTCTACTTGCTAGCAGTATAGCAAATCTAATAGGCCGCACAAAAGGACCCCGCCCACGCACGGACGAGGCCCTGTCAGCTTTTTCGTTAGCTCACGTTGTAAAGAACGTTCAGCGAACTCTCTTGCACACGACTAGCACGCCGGATCAATTGCCACCTTGCCGCTCTCCAGCACGTGGACGCGGCCGTCGGCGAGCATCTGCACGACCTCGGGATACAGCACGTGCTCAATCGCGTGGATGTGCTCCTCGAGCGTATCGACATCCCAGCCCTCCTCAACAGCCAGCGCACGCTGAGCGATGATGGGACCGTTGTCGTAGATCTCGTTGGCAAAATGCACGGTCACGCCGGTCACCTTGACGCCGCGCGCAAAGGCATCGTCAATCGCATGTGCACCGGTAAAGCTCGGCAGCAGCGCCGGGTGCAGGTTCACCACGCGGTTGGGAAACGCCGCCAGCAGAGGCGTGCGCACCATGCGCATGTAGCCGGCCATGACCACATACTCGCAGCCGCGCTCGAGCAGCTCGTGCGCAATGATCTCATCGGCGGCGATGGGTTCGGCATAGACATCCTTGGACAGCGTCAGCGTCTGGATGCCCGCGCGCTCGGCACGCTGCAAGCCCTTGGCCGAAGGACGGCTCGACACCACAAGCTCAATCGAAGCATTAAGCTTGCCGGCGGCGATCAGGTCGATCAGCGCCTGCAGATTGGTACCAGAACCGCTGATGAGCACGCCGATCTTGAGCGGCTCGGCCGTATCGGTGCCGGTCGGACGGGTGTAGGGCACAAAGCCCAGGCCCTCGGCAGCAGCCATCTGCTCGCTAGCGCTCATCGGAGTACACGACCTTACCGGAACCCTCGACGCACTCGCCCACGCGGAACGGCTTCTCGCCCAGCGCGACCAGGGCCTCGGTCACGGTAGCCTCGTCCTCGGGGGCAACGATCAGGCACAGGCCAACGCCCATGTTGAAGGTCTTGCATGCCTCGTTGGGCGCAAGCTCGGCCTGGCGCGACACATAGGTGATGACGGGCGGAACGTCCCAGCCCATCTCGGCGCCATTGCGGGTGACCACGGCGTCAACGTCGTCTGCCAGCGCGCGGTTGAGGTTCTCGGTGATGCCACCACCGGTAATGTGGGCAATCGCGTGCACCGGAGCGCCGCCACGCAGCAGCTCAAGAATCGGCTTGACGTAGATGCGCGTGGGAGCGAGCAGGGCGTCAGCGAGCGATGCGCCGCCGAGTTCCTCGAGCGGACGGCTCAGCTCCTCGGCCTTAGCGGCAGCCTCGGGCGTGCCCGGCTTAATGCCGTCGACGCCAATGACCTTGCGCACGAGCGAATAGCCGTTGGAGTGCACGCCGGTGGAGGGCAGGCCCAGAATCACGTCGCCGGGGCGGACATTCGCGGGGTCGAGCATCTTGGGACGGTCGACGACGCCCACGGTAAAGCCGGCAAGGTCGTAGTCAGCCGGAGCCATAACGCCCGGGTGCTCGGCCATCTCGCCGCCCACGAGCGCGCAGCCCGCGAGCTTGCAGCCATCGGCCACGCCCTTGATGATCTTTGCCATGTGCTCGGCCTCGATGTGACCGATGGCAACGTAGTCCAAGAAGAACAGCGGCTCGGCGCCCGAAGCCAGAATGTCGTTAACGCACATGGCGACCAGGTCCTGGCCCACCGTCTCATGACGGTCCATGATCTGGGCGAGCACGAGCTTGGTGCCCACGCCGTCGGTACCGCTAATCAGGATCGGGTCTTCCATATCCTTGAGCGCGGCGGCCGAGAACAGGCCGCCAAAGCCGCCGATGCCACCGATAACCTCGGAACGGTTAGTGTCCTTGACCATCTGCTTAATGGCGTCGACGGCGCGGCCGCCCTCGGCGGTATCGACGCCGGCGTCCTCGTACGTCACATGCTTGCTGTCGCTCATCTGAGCCTTCCTCTCCCACTACTGTGGCGCCGCACGGGCGCCAAACGGTGCTCATAGTTGCGTTCGATTTGGCGCACGCCATAACAGCACGCGCCGTCATATCAACAAAACAGCAGGTAAAACCTACCAAAATAAACCTGTCCCTACATGGCAGGTTTTAGGCCTCGCCGTGCTCCTCTTCCCAGCTGCGGTCGTCGTATTTCTCGATCACGGCGTCGTCGTCAAAGTGCAGCGGCTTGTCCAGGTTGCGGGGCTTAAAGCCCTCCATGAACTTGTCACGGCCAAAGCTCTCGGGAATCGCCACGGGATAGCGACCGGTAAAGCACGCGTCGCAGTAGCCGCCCTTGGGCATGACCTTCAGCAGGCCCTCGACCGAAAGAAAAGCCAGCGAATCGGCGCCAATGTACTCGCAGATCTCATCGACCGTCTTGTTGGCACTGATGAGCTGCGACTGCACGTCGGTATCGATACCGTAGAAGCACGGCCAGATGACCTCGGGCGAGTTGATGCGGATGTGAATCTCCTTGGCGCCGGCGTTGCGCAGCATCTTGACGAGCTGCACCATGGTGGTGCCGCGGACGATGGAGTCGTCGATGACGACCAGACGCTTGCCCTCGATGTTGTCGCGCAGCGGGTTGAGCTTCATGCGCACGCCCATGGCGCGCAGCTCCTGCGTAGGCTCGATAAACGTACGGCCCACGTAGCGGTTCTTGATAAGGCCCTCGCCAAAGGGAATGCCGCTCTCGTGCGAATAGCCCTCCGCGGGCGGCAGGCCGGAGTCGGGCACGCCGATGACCAGGTCGGCCTCGACAGGCTCCTCATGTGCCAGCTGACGACCCATGTCGTAACGGCAGGCATAGACGCTCTTGCCGTTCATGATGGAGTCGGGGCGGGCAAAGTAGACCTGCTCAAAGATGCAGTTGGCGGGCTCTTCGGCTGCAGGCACGCCCTGCTCGGATACCAGGCCCTCGGCGCTGATGCGCAAGATCTCGCCGGGACGGACGTCACGGACGTACTCGGCACCCACGATGTCGAGTGCGCAGGTCTCGGAAGCAACGACCCAGCCGCCGGCGCGCGTGACACGGACGGCGGAGTCGACCGTCGCGGCGCCGTCCTGCGACGGCAGCTGCGAAACGGCTGCGGCATCGGCCTGGTCCAGACCCTCGTCCACCAGCTTGCCCAGCACGAGCGGGCGAATGCCGTGTGGATCGCGAAATGCGTAGAGCGCCTGCTCGTTGATGAGCGTCATGGCGTAGCCGCCGCGCACGAGCTCCATGGTCTTGCGAATACCCTCGCGCAGGTGGCCCGTACGCTGGGTAAAGTAGCCGATAAGCTTGGTCGCGACCTCGGAATCCGAATTGGAGAGGAACGGCACGCCCAGCTCGATCAGCTGACGGCGCAGCTCGTCGGTGTTGACGAGGGTGCCGTTGTGCGCGAGCGCGATAATGACGCTATTGATGGTAGAGAGGTGCGGCTGAGAGGCTTCCCAGCTCTTGGCGCCGGCAGTGCCGTAGCGCACATGACCCACGGCCAGCTGACCGGAGAGCGTCGACAGGTCGGCGTTGGAGAACACGCGGTCGAGCAGGCCCAGATCTTTGCGGACCATAACCGTGCCGCCGTCACCCACGGCGATTCCAGCCGATTCCTGGCCACGGTGCTGCAGCGCACGCAGGCCAAAGTACGTCAGTCGAGCCACGTCGCGATCGGGCGCCCATACGCCGAAAATGCCACATTCCTCATGCAGCTGGTCGGAGTCCGGATCATACGTCGACATGGTGTTCACCTGTCCCGCGGCACGCTCGGCCGCGCGGATGGTTTCTTGAGACATGGTATCCCCTCAGAGCCTCGTATTTTTGGCGTTACCCGCCTTATTATACGCACGGCGCGACGTGCTCCCCAGCGCATGAGCAGCGCTTTTTAAAAGCCCACCGAGCTAATAATCAGTTTTGTTGCCAAACATTTTATCGGTCTGTCCAGTGTAAGTGCCCGCGCCCCCAGATGGCCGCCGCGTCCGCCGTTGGGGATTACAAAGTTGCAATTGGGACGTTCGTCCTGTCTTTTGGCAGGTCGGCGGCGTATCCTTATAACCTACAACAAAGCGAGAAAGGTTCTGTATGGATCGAAACGAACTCGACCCCAGCGTCCCCAGCGCCACAGAGGTCAAGAAGATTCCCCTCATCATTAAGGTGTACGCCGTCCTGTGCATCCTTTCCGGCGTGGGCACGCTCCCGTCGGTCGCTGCCTTTATGTGGCAGGTCATCACGGCACTTGTTAACGGCAACGCCACCGAAAAGCTCGGCGACAACACGCTCGCCGCAGTCGGCCTTATCGTCGCCGGCATCATGCTCTCTGCGGCAAGTGCCGTCATCCTAATCATCTTTGGCCTGGACCTTATCAAAAACCAGCGCCGCAACGCCGCCCGCCTGTCCTACATCCTTATTGCATTCACCGTCGTCGAGCTTTTGGTCGACGTGATGCTCCAGGGCATCGGGCCCTTCCTGCTGCGTCCCGCGATCCAGCTCGGCATCCTTGTTGCACTTTCGGCAACCGTCGACCCCACGCTGCGTCAGGAGCGCGAACTGCAGCGCCGCCTGCAGGAGATGCTCGACCGCGACGCCGCCGCCGAGGGCATGCTCGGCCGCGATGAAACCGGCGAGGGCTACATCAAGCTCAACTACTTCAACCTGTTCTGGGTATTCTTTGTCTGCTGCGTGCTCGGCCTGATCGCCGAGGACATCTGGCACATGACGGTCGACGACCCGGGCGTCTACCAGAACCGCGCCGGCATGCTGTTTGGCCCCTTCAGCCCCATCTACGGATTTGGCGCCGTGCTCATGACCATGGTGCTTAACCGCTTCTACAAAAAGAACCCCATCATCATTTTCCTGGTGAGCGCCCTGCTCGGCGCCAGCTTTGAGGTGTTCGTGGGCTGGTTTATGCAGACCGCGTTTGGCGTGGTCTCGTGGAGCTACTCGCACATAACGCTGTTCGGTTTGCCCGATCCGCTCGTGGTCCTCACGGGCGGACGCACCTGCACGGGCTTCGCCTGCCTGTGGGGCCTGGGCGGCCTCATCTGGATCAAGCTGCTGCTGCCGAGGCTGCTTAAGCTTATCAACAAGATCCCCTGGAAGAGCCGCTACTCGGCCACCGTCATCTTTACCGTTATCATGCTGGTCGACGGCGTCATGACGCTGCAGTCGCTCGACTACTGGTACCAGCGCGTTAACGGCACGGAGCCGGACATTCCCGTCGCACAGTTCTACGGAGAGCACTTCGATAACGAGTACATGGAAAACCGCTTCCAGAGCATGACCATGAGCCCCAAGGATGCGACGCGCGTATAGCGCTCACCGCGCCCAAAACGCAAAATGCCCGCCGGTATCACACGTACCGGTGGGCATTTTTATAAACGATCCTTCTATCGACGCAATCCTCTATGCCTCGCGCTCGACCTCACTCACGCATTCGTTCTTGATGGTGCCAACGAGCGCCTGCAGCGCATCGACCACGTGCGGGCGAATGTCCCCGCCGATAAGCACGAGCATGATGTCGTCACCTACGGCAAGCTCGCCGCTTGCCAGCCACACGCGCACATAGCCGATACCCGGCATCGCGCGCGTAGCCTCGATAGCAGACCGTACCTTTTCGGCGTCGTAGTCAAAGACCATGCCGCCCACCCTGTGGCCTGGCGCCACGCCATCGGTCTCGACTCCGCGCACCTCAGCCTTGGGCGTCGCGCGCACCACACCGTTATGCGTCAGATACATCCCACAGCCTGCCGCCGAAGCATCGGCCTTGGCCTCGCGCAGCCAAGCATCAATCGAAGGCATCAATTTGCCACTCTCGAGCATCATTTCTCCCTTACCGTCGTCGAGTAGCCAATTTGGGACGGGGCCTTTTTAGCTACTCTCGAACAACTTATTCCTCGACCGGCGTGAGCACCATGACGGCGCGTGTGTTGCTCAGCGACAGCGAACGACAGGTCACGAGCGTTACAACCTTGGTTGCCGAAGCGGCACGATCGGTGGCATCACTCGCCACGGCAGAGGCACCGTCGAGCATCTCGGACAGGTAGTTCTTGAGCCCGTCATCGCCCTCAAAATTGGGCGTGCGCGCCTTGGCATACGTGTCCTCGACCACCTTGGTCGCCAGCGGACGCAGCTTATACGTCGCATCGCGCGTGATGTAATACACGTACTCTATGCTGTCGAACGTCGCCTGATCGGTCGTGTCCGAGATCACATTGAACATCGATCCGTCGTTCATATGGTGGCCGTAGATCGTGGTCTGCTGGTCAACCATTCCCGGCGCGGTGTCATCGCTATCCAGGAAAATGGCACCGGATGCGTTTGCCGCACCGTCAAACAGCGTATTGAGGTATTTGGAGTTGTTGTTGGTCTGCACCACGGGATAGTTGATGTTGGTTCCCGGTGCGTAAATCCAACCCACAATCTCGGGGTTCGTCTGAGCAAGCGCATCAAAGTCGATAATCGGCACGCCGCTGGCGTCCTTGTCGCTCACATATTGCTTTTCGATTTTTTGATACGACTCGCTCGCCTGCTTATAGCCAATCTGGGCATTAATAAAGATAGCGGCCGCAGCAACGATGAGGCCGATGCCAATAATGATGAGCAAGATGGGGATTACGGAGCGGCGCTTTTTGCGCGGCGGCTGGGAATAGCTCGATGACGCGGTATGCGCCGAAGAGCGAGGTGACTTCTTGGCCGTACTGTATGACGAAGGGCGATATGCAGCCGGCGTATCCTGGCGATGATGGGACATCGGCGTTACGGGACGCGGCGCACGCTGCTGCTGAGGAGAGGATGTCCGACCCTGCTGTGCCGCACGGGCAGCACCCGGCTTCGACGGATCGGGAATCTGAGAAGCCTTGAATCGTTTTCCCTGATAGTCGGACATGGCTCTCCTTATACTGCGGCGAAACGGCGAAACGCCTAGGCGTCGGCCATCTCCTGCTTCATCTTCTCGATAACCTTGCGGTACTCGGGGTCGCAAGCACCCAGAATCTGTGTGGCATAGATGGCGGCGTTCTTGGCGCCGTTGATGGCAACGCAGGCCACGGGTACGCCCGAAGGCATCTGCACCATCGACAGCAGCGAATCCATACCGCCCAGGTCACTCGTCTTCATAGGCACACCGATAACCGGCAGCGGCGTAAAGGCAGCCACGACACCACCCAGGTGAGCGGCCTTGCCGGCGGCGGCGATAATCACTTTGATACCGCGATCGGCAGCAGTCGAAGCCCACTCGTGGACCTTCGCCGGCGTGCGGTGTGCGCTCGCAATGACAAGCTCATAGGGCACGCCCAGTGCCTCGAGCTCGGCGGTGCAACCTTCCATAACGCCCAGATCGGACTTGGAGCCCATGATGATCCCGACAACCGGCTTTTGATCTGCCATAAACAAAGACCTCCTGTTGAGAGCGGTGACGCGGCGGATCCGCGACCCTTAACTACTGAGAGTAGTATAGCTGCTCCCGTCCCTGCGGTCTTTGTGGCGCTTCGCGGGCGGGCCAGGCTTTATCTTCACTCCGGTTGCTTCGCAAAGTCGTTCAGATAAAGCCTGGCCCGCCCGCGAAGCGCCCTGCGACCTACCGGGAATTGCTATGACGTACGTTGGCTAATTTAGGTTGGAATGAAAGGTTTGCGGAGGGTAGTGGACAGTTAGTTCAGATACGTATTTTTTGGCCGTGCCTCTTGGCGCTAATAGAGTGGTTTGAAGTCACTTTGAGCCCCATAATGACCTTTATCGCCCTTATTTGAGCGTCTCCACCGGTCCAGAAAGTCAAATTCAGCCCAATCGGACTCAGGCCGGCCTTTACACACCCTCTGAAAAATACGTATCTGAACCAACTGTCCAAGGGTATGTTTCGCCCCCGGCAAGAGGCCTCCTGGCGAATAAAAATTCGCCAG
>UQNB01000021.1 GCA_900542235.1 uncultured Collinsella sp. | reverse complement strand
TCAATTTCAAGGGCGCGACCAGAAGGTCAGCGCCCTTTCATTTCACGTCACCTTGCTCGCTTAGGGGCGTTTTCGCTGTCCGTCCTCTACCTGCGACGTTGCCATTGTTTGACCAGTCGTTTAAGAACGTCCCCAACGACTACTTTCCGCGCAACGGCATTGCGGCGGCTGGGTTGGGCAGCGCTGGCGTTACTCGCCCAGGATCAGCGCCGCGAGCTCTTCCTGCGTGTCAACCACGTAGTCGGCACCGGCTGCTTCGAGCTCTGCGCGGCCTCGGAAGCCCCAGCTGACGCCCGCACTCTTAAGGCCGGCGTTGTGGCCGGTCAGGATATCGACATTGGAATCGCCCACATAGAGCGTGGTTGCCGGATCGGCGCCCAGCTCCTCCATCACATGCAGTGTGACGGGTGCTTCGGGCTTGGGCGGAAACGCATCAACACGGCCCTGTACCAGCGCAAAGCGCTCGGAACCAAAATACTTCTCGATAAGCGGAGCCGCCGAGACGTGGTCCTTGTTGGTGAGCACGGCAAGCTGCACACCCGCGGCGCGCAGGCGGTCGAGCATCTCGATTGTGCCGGCATAGGGGGCGGTGTGGCCCTCCTTGTGCTCGCCGTAGTAAGCCCTAAACTCGGCAAGCGTCTGCTCAAACATACGGCCGTCGCCTGTGTACTCGGCGGGCATAAAGCGCTCAACCAGCTTGAGCATGCCGTTTCCCACCTTGTAGCGGTACTCGTCGACGGCAAACGTGGGCCAGCGGTGCGTCTCGCGGGTATGGTTGCCGGCGGCCGCCAGGTCCTCGAGCGTGTTGAGGATGGTGCCGTCCAGATCAAAGATCACATGGGAAAAAGCTGCTGCCATGAAAGCTCCCGTCATTGGCTTTAAAAACGCACCTCATAATACTGGGCTTCCGCGTTGGGTGAGCTTGGAATCTGAACATCTTCAACGGCATCGCGTCACATCGCGCCAGCCGCGCAATTCCGTCCTAGCAAATTCTCGGCAGCTGCTCTCCCACGAGCATGTCGAGGATGCGGGTCGAGCCCCAGCCGGTGCGCACGCGCACGGCGGGACGGGCACCCTCGGCAAGTGGCAGCACGCGACCGATGATGGCGGCATTCTCGCCGTAGCGCGCGGCGCGCATGGCGCTCAGCGCGGCATCGGCTTGCTCGGCCGGCACGACGGCGACCATCTTGCCCTCGTTTGCCACCTGCAGCACATCGTAGCCGAGCATTTCGCAGGCGGCCTGCACGTCGGGACGCACGGGCACGGCATCTTCGTCGACCTCCATGGCAACACCGCTGGCCTGGGCAAACTCGTTGAGTGTGGACGCCAGACCACCACGCGTGGGGTCGCGAAAGCAACGCGTGCCGGGCGCTGCGGCCAAAACGTCGGCAATCAGGTGGTTGAGCGGCGCGGCGTCGCTTTCGATCGTGCTCGAAAACGCCAGGCCCTCGCGTTGGCTCATGATGGCGATGCCGTGGTCGCCCAGTGTGCCCGACACCAGGATGACGTCGCCGGGCTGGCAGTTGGCGCCGCTGAGCGCCATGCCCGTGGGAACCTCGCCCACGCCGGCGGTATTGATATAGACGCCGTCGGCCCCGCCGCGCTCGACCACCTTGGTGTCGCCCGTGATTATGGACACGCCCGCCTCACGCGCCGTTTCGGCCATCGTCTGCACAATCTGGCGGAGCTTATCCATGGGATAGCCCTCTTCGAGGATAAAGCCACACGATAGGTAGCGCACGTTGGCGCCCGAGGTCGCGACGTCGTTGACGGTTCCGCACACGGCGAGGCGGCCGATATTGCCACCGGGGAAGAACTGCGGCGAGACTACAAAGCTGTCGGTCGACATGGCGATGCGCCCGCTCGCGGGCAGCGCGGCCACGCCGGTGTCGTTGCCTTCGAGCAGCTCGGGCGACCCAAAGGCATCCAGAAAGACCTCATCGATGATGCGCTTCATCATCTGACCGCCAGAGCCGTGGCCCAACAGGACGGTGCTATCGGTGATGCTATGGGACATATCCAAAACTCCAATCGTGGGTGGTGCCGGTGTGCGGGTGCGTCCGGACTAGTCGCGGTAGCGGTAGTACGCCGCGCAGCTGCCCTCGGAGCTCACCATGCACGGGCCGACGGGGTGCTCGGGCGTGCAGGTGCGGCCAAAGAGCGGGCAGCTGCTCGGCGTAATGGCCCCGCGCAGCACGTCGCCGCAGCGGCACCCACGCGGCTCGACCGTCTCCTCGACGGGCACGTTAAAGCGGGTGCGGGCATCAAAGCGCGAGAACTCGGGGCGGATGGAAAGGCCCGAGTTGGCAATCGGCCCCAGCCCGCGCCACGTGGTGTCGCACGGCTCAAACACCTGCTCGACCAGCTGGCGCGCCACGGGATTGCCGTCGGCATTGACGCCGCGACGGTAGGCGTTGTCGATCGCGGAGCTGCCCTCGACAACCATCTGGACCAGCATGCAGATGCCCTGCAGGATATCGACCGGTTCAAATCCCGTGACCGCGCCCGGGGTATTGAACTCGTCGACCAAAAAGCTAAAGGGCGCCAAGCCCGTGATGGTGGCGACGTGTCCCGGAAGGATAAAGCCGTCGATAGTGGTCTCGGGATCGTTGGCGATGGCGCGCAGCGCCGGCGGCGTGGTCTTGTGGGCGCAATAGACCGAGAAGTTCTGGAGTCCACGTGCATCGGCCTCCAAAATGGCGGCGGCGATGGTGGGCGTTGTGGTCTCAAAGCCGACGCCCATAAAGATGACCGGGCGTTCGGGATTTTGCTCGGCAATGTCGAGTGCGTCGAGCGGAGAGTAGACGATGCGGATGTCGCGCCCTGCCGCCTTTTGCGCGGCGAGCGAGGTGGACGATCCGGGCACGCGCATCATGTCGCCAAAGGTGGTGATGATGGCGCCGTTTATGTTGGCGAGCGCGATTGCATGGTCGATGTCGCGGTTGGCGGTAACGCAGACGGGGCAACCCGGGCCGCTCAGCAGCTTGAGTCCCGCCGGCATAATGGAGCGAAAGCCATAGCGACCGATGCTCACGGTGTGCGTACCGCAGACTTCCATAAGGTTGATGCTGCGGTTGCCGACAAACTCATGAATACGATCGATGAGCTCGCGAGCCAGCTTGGGGTCGCGAAATGCCGAAAAGTCGATACCGGAGCGAACCGGCTGTCCGGCCACCACTAGTACGCCTCGGCCGGGTTACTGGCCAGTTGGTCTTCTTCGACCAGCTCGGACATGGCATTAACAAGCTCGAGCGTTTCCTGCGCTTCCTGCTCGTCGACGATCTGGATGCCAAAGCCGGCGTGTATGAGAATGTAGTCGCCAACCTGCGCCGTCGGCACGAGTCGCAGCGACACGGGGCGCTCGATGCCCATCATGTCGACGGTGGCCTCGAGGTCGTCGTCGCGTTTGACTACTTTACCGGGAACGGCAAGGCACATATTGCTCCCCTTTTATACGCTTTGCGCTGGACGGGCGCTCAATAATCCGTCAGTTGATGGTAGCGCTCGCGGGGTTCGCGGGCAAACGCGTTACGCCTGTGAGACGACTGGGCGCGGCGGCGTGCGAGGGCGAGCTACTGCGACGCAATCTGTGCGAGGCGAGCGCGCGCGACCGCTGCCTGACCGTAGGCGATGCAGCCGTCGTTGACGGGTACGGCGTGGGGGACCAAGACGGCAAGACCGGCGTCTTTGAGTTCGTGGGTAAAGAGCTGAAGCAAAAGCCGGTTCATGAACACACCGCCCGAGAGCGCGACGGTATCGATGCCTTCGCGCGCACAGATTTCGCGTGCGATTCGTGCCGAAGAGCGCGCGATGGTGATATGGAAGTCGAGCGCGAGCCGGTCGGCGGATTCTCCGGTCTCGATTCTGCTCAAAAGTGCCTCAAAAAGTGGCTTGGGGTCCAGAACGAAAGGGCTGTCCGAGGCAGCCTGGACAGTTAGTTCAGATACGTATTTTTTAGAGCGGCTCTGGGTGGCAAAAGTCGTCTGTGGGGACTCCAAATGGGTCGATTTGGGGCCTGTGCCGGGCACGCTTGCTGTAAATAGGGTGTCCGGAGAGCCTATTTTGGCCAAATCTGAGGCAAAAATGCCAGATAGGGGGTTAGTAGTTAATACGTATCTGAACAAACTGTCCAGCGACGTTGAGACGGATGCAGATCCGCCCACCTGCTTGCCGGCGAAACGGCTGATTTCGCCGGCAAGCGCGCGCCAGGCGGCGGCTTCGAGTTCTATGGCGGGTTCGCCCTCGTAGGTTGCCTTGCCGCAGATGCCCAGAATCGCTGCCGCGGCATCAAAGAGACGCCCCATGCTGCTGGTACGCGGGCTATTGATGCCGCGCTCGATCATCGTTGCCGTTATGCTGCGCGTTTGCTCGTCAAGGCTGTTCAAAAGCCGAGCGGTACCTGGGTGCTCGAGCAGGCCGAGCTCACTGAGCAGGGCAAAGGCGTTGCGGCGGGCGTCGCGCACGGAGGCCGCCCCACCGGGGAGCGCCCAGGTGCGCAAATGCGCGGCGCGCTCAAAGCCGCCAAGGCTGGCAACAAGAAACTCGCCGCCCCAAATGGTCCCATCGGTGCCGGCGCCGGTGCCGTCAAAGGCGATGCCAAGGACGCGCGCGTCGGTTGTAAGCTGGCCCGCGGCGATGGCCTCGGCCATTACGCTCGCGATGTGCGCATGATGGTGCTGCACCTCGACGAGCGGCAGATTGCATTTTCGCGCCTGTTCGCGCGCCCACTGGCTCGACAGATAGCTGGGATGCATGTCGCATGCCAAGGCGGCAGGCGCCAGGTCAAAGAGGTTTTCCAAGCGCGTGCGCGCGGCGTTCCAGGCATCGAAGGTCCCGCCGTTTTCAACATCGCCGATATGCTGCGACACAAAACAGGTTGCCTCGCCGTTCGTCCCTTCACGCGTGAGCGCAATCGTGGCCTTTTGTTGTGGCCCGCAAGCGAGCACGCAGGACGGAGCGCCGTCGAGCGCCGGCAACGGCAGCGGCTGGGGTGCATATCCGCGAGCGCGGCGAACGGGCATAACGATGCCGTCGACCACGCGTACCACGGAGTCGTCGTAGCGCGAGAGGATCGCGCGGTCGTTACCGAGCAACGCGTCGGCGATGCCGGCGGCAACGAGGTGTTCCCAGGCAAGATCGTCGTCGGTCTCTATGGGTTCTTCGCTCAGGTTTCCGCTGGTCATGACGAGCGCGTGCATACCGCAGGCTTCTGCCGCGGCAAGCAACAGATGTTGAAGCGGGGTGTAGGGGAGCATAACACCGAGCTCGGGAAGGTCGTGCGCGACGGACGGCGCGAGCGCGAGGGCGCCGGGGGAGCCGCCGCCCTCGCAAACGGCACGTCGGCGCAGCAGCACAATGGGGCGAATGCCGCCGGCCAGCAAGTCGCGCTCAACGTCGTTGACATGGCACAGGCGTTCAGCGTCGGCAAGGTCGCGTACCATGACGGCAAGTGGTTTGTTGCTGCGGCGTTTGCGGCGGCGAAGCTCGACTACCGCCTGCTCGTTGGAGGCGTCGCATGCCAAGTGAAATCCGCCCAGACCCTTGATAGCGACGATACCGCCGTTGGCCAGCAGCTCAACACAGCGATCGATAATGGCGTCGCTGGTCTCGCGCGTGGTGCCGACGGCCAGCGACGCGGCGGCTTCGCCCGGCTCATTGCCCACGCCCGCCTCGCGCCACGTAATATGCGGCCCGCAATCAAAGCAGGCATCGGGCTGCGCGTGAAAACGCCGGTCGAGTGGGTCGGCATACTCCGCGGCGCACTTGGGGCACATGGGAAAACAATCCATCGACGTGGCCGCTCGGTCATACGGCAGCGATTGGATGATGGTAAAGCGTGGGCCGCAGTTGGTGCAGTTGATAAAGGGGTAGTGATAGCGTCGGTCGGCGGGATCGAACAACTCACGCAGGCAATCGTCGCAGGTAGCGATGTCGGGCGAGACGAGCGTCGTGTGCGCGGTTTGATCCTGCGATGCTACGATGCGAAAACCCTGTTCATTGGCAGTATCCCAACCGTTGGCTGCCAGGTCCAGAACCTCGACATGCTCTACGCGGGCTGCCGAAGGCGCATGCTCAGAAAGCGCGGCAGCAAAAGCATCGAGCGCATCGGCCGGAGCGTGCGCCTCGATATGCACGCCGTCGCCCGCGTTGAGCACCCATCCGCAAATGCCATGCGCCATGGCCTCGCGATACACAAATGGTCGCATGCCAACGCCCTGCACAATGCCCGTCACATGAATATGCACATGCCGCATGCGACACTCCTCATCAAAACCGACCAAAAAGGGACAGGTTTATTTTGGTAGGTAAAACGCTAAACCTGCCAAAACAAACCTGTCCCTTTTTGGCAGGTGCGCTGCGGGAAATCCCGCTACAGCCCTAGGCTCTGCCTGGTGGCGGCGCACGTGAGCTCGCCGTGCTTAACGCCGCGCAGGCCCAGCAGGCGGTCGGCTAGTTCGTAGACGCGCTCGCCGCGACCCTTGAGCGCCAGAATCTCCAGGCAGTTGTGGTGATCCAGATGCACGTGCATGGTCGATACGATCTCGTTGGTGTAGTCGTGCTGCACCTCGTCCAGGCGGCGCGTCAGATCGCCGGTGTGATGGTCGTAGATCATAGTGAGCGACCCGATAACGTGTTCATCGGGCGTGCGCATCTGCTCTTTGGCGATCGAGGCGCGAATCAGGTCGCGCACGGCCTCGGATCGGTTGGCCACGTCGCCGCGGCGTGCGATCTGCTCGTCAAAACGGCGCAGCAGGTCGTCGGGTGCGGTAACCGAAAAACGGACCAGCTCGGAGCCGGAGCCACTACAGTGGCAGCCCGCGGCACCGTCCGCCCCGTGCGGATGCTCGTGCTCGTACCCGCAGCCGTGCTCGTGTTCGGCCACCTTACACCAGCTTCACGGAGCCGACGGAGTTGTGGTCGGCCTCGATGGCTTCCTCGTAGCCCTCGAGCGCGTCGTGGGCCTCGTGCAGCGCGGCCATGGCGGCCTCGAGCTTGGCGCCAATGCGCTCCATATCAAAGTTCTCGGTCGCATGTAGCAGTTGATGGCTCCACTCGTGGGCGAGCTCGATCGTGTCGTCGACCTGCTTGACGCTCATGGCAAGCTGGCTCATGTTCATTCCAACATCATGCATGGGAAATCTCCTTTTGTACGGGTCTAATCAGTGGTTCAGATTCTACTACGGAGGGCTCCCGCGCCCGCCGCTGTATGCCAGTTGTCCTACGGTGCCAGTGAAGCAAGCGGCGCGACTACGACACCGTCTTCCCGTCGGTAGGCAGTTGCGGTTCCAGTGAGAACGAGCAAGAAGGACGCTTCGCCTTGGTGGGTCGCATCGATTTTAGATGCGAGTTTCTTGAGATTGGCGGCAGCGGCGTCTATAGGCTTTGAGCCAAGTTTGACCTCAACCAGAGCGTACCTGCCGTCATCTAGCACGAGTACCGCATCGGCTTCAAGGTCGGTCTTGTCCCGATAGTGGTAAACCTTGCCGCCAAGCAGATCCATATAGGTGCGCAGGTCACGGATGCACATCGATTCAAACAGAAGCCCAAATGTTTCAAAATCCTCCAGGAGCTTTTGAGGCGTTGCCCCCAGGGCTGCGACCGCAAGCGATGGATCGCAGAAATGGCGCGTCGGACTCGTCCGTACGGCGGTTTTTGAGCGGAGCCGCGGGGCCCATGCCTCGAGATCTTCGAAAACGCAGGAGCGGGTCAAGGCGTCGACATATTCAGAAACGGTATTTCTTGAGGGAGGTTCTCCTTGCATGTCAGCAGCGATTGTGGCGAGCGATGCCTCTGTCGAAATATTGCGAGCGTAGCTTCGAATAATCTGGGCCATCCAAGTCTTATTTCTCCGCAGTCCATCAATCTCGTCGATATCGGAATCAAGCAGTTCCGAGATGTAATCAGGGGCCATGGATAGCGCAATCCCATGGTTTGGCTCGGTAACCGCTTCAGGCCAACCTCCTCGGCAAAGTGAGTAGACGATACGTTCGATATCGAAGTCGACCATATCGGCAACATCGGTGTTTCCATCAAACAGGCTTGCCAGCGAAACTGATCCTGTTGACTCGCGTGATTCAAAAAGTGACATCGGGCGCATGTTTATACGTGCTATGCGGCCGACTCCTGAGTGTGCCGGCATTTCGCTTGCCCGAGGCGTTGCGGAGCCGGTGAGGATAAACCTGCCTCGTCCTTTGCCGCGGTCGATCGCGAACCTTACGGCGTCCCAAAGCTGTGGGGCCATTTGCCATTCATCGATGAGGCGTGGCTCATCTCCTTTGAGCAGGAGAGAGGGCTTCGAATCGGCAAGCTGGATGTAGCTCGGACCGTTATCGGGGTCTTGCATGTAGATGCTGCTTGCGGCTGCCTGTTCAGCCGTTGCGGTCTTGCCGCACCATTTTGGCCCTTTGATTTGGACAGCCCCAGAAGATTTTAGTTTTCTGGCGAGCACTTTGTCCGCGACTCGTGGTAAATAACCGTGTTGAATTGAACCCATGTCACCCTCCTTGCTAGCAGGGTATTATACCGTTGATTTGTGCAAGTTGGACGATTCAGATTGTGCAAGTTGGACGATTTAGATTGTGCAAGTTGGACATTATATCTAGTAAACATTCATGATGCCAAAAGAGAAGCCCTAGAGTCTCCAGGCCTTTGTCGTATAACGCATGATGTCAAGAATGTCGGCCTTGATGTTTGGCGGCAGGGCTTTGAAGAGCGATAGATATTCGTCTTCCTGAGCAGTAAAAAACGCAGGGCTTCCGTCTGGATCTTTGGTATAGCCAAGGATATCATTGGGCGTGCATCCAAAGAGATCGCACAATGCAACAATGCGGTCCTCTCCTAGTTTTGCTCGACCTGTTTCCCATGCACTATATGTCGCCTTGCTAACGCCAAGACTGTCCGCAATTTGAAGCTGAGTAAGCCCTGACTTTTTGCGGATTCTGGCGAGTGCGGTATGTTTATTGGTCACATCCATGTCGCTCCCGTCTGGTATCAAGAGCAACTTTGCATTTCGGTGCCGGTCAAATGTCTAATTGAATTGTCCTTAGGTGCAATAATTGACATAAAGTCTAATTTGAATAAACTCAAAACCAATATAAATAGACATCGAGGAATGGTGGCTATGGGGAGAGTTGTTGGAATCGATCTTGGGACGACCTATTCGGCCGTCGCTGTGTTGGGAGACGATGGACTTCCCGAAATACTGAAGAATGCGGACGGAGAACCGACTACACCTTCGGTTGTTTTATTCCAATCATTTGACGGAAAAGACGAGCCGCTTGTTGGAACGATGGCCAAGCATTCGGCGGCAAGTGATCCCGATAATGTTGTCCAGTTCGTTAAACGGCAGATGGGAAATCCGGATTGGAGATTCGACTCCGACTCGGGCGTTTCCTACTCTGCAGAAGAGGTTTCCTCCCTTATTATCAAAAAATTATTGCAAGATGCCGAGCAGGCACTTGGAGAAGAAGTATGCGGAGCCGTGATTACGGTTCCCGCATATTTTGATGATGCAAGAAGAACTGCGACAAAGCAGGCAGGTGTAATTGCGGGCACCAAAGTGCTTCGCGTGTTGAATGAACCGACGGCCGCAGCCCTTTCCTTTGGTCTCGATACCGAGAAGAACGGCGTCACGCTTGTCTATGATCTGGGCGGCGGAACGTTCGACGTGACGCTTCTTAAGATAGAGGACGGTTGCTTTACGGTTATCGGAACCGATGGCGATAGGAACTTGGGCGGATTCGATTTCGATAACGCTCTAATGTCGTTCGTGGCAGAAGAGCTCTCGAAACAGGGTGCTGGTAATGTTCTCGAGGATTATCTGATAAGTGCCGAGCTTCGAGAGAAATGCGAAATGGTTAAGCGCACTCTTTCGAACGTGCCAAAGGCAAACCTCCATATTTCGAAGAACGGAAAGCCTTATCGTGTGGCTATTTCTCGCGAAGATTTCGAGCGGGCGAGTAGGTCGCTCCTGAATCGAACGCAGGAGCTGGTCGAGGACGTGCTCGAGGACACCGGTTATTCATGGGGTCAGATCGATCATGTGGTCCTCGTTGGTGGCTCAACGCGTATGCCAATGGTACACAAGTTAATCGAAGATATTTCGGGGATGAAACCCGAGCTTGGGGTAAATCCCGATGAGGCTGTCGCCATGGGGGCTGCCGTTCAGGCCGCAATAGAAATGGAATCGAGCACTGACGTGGCAGGATCGGCGGAAAATAGCTTGCCGGATATGCCCCTCTTTACGGCTCCGAGCGTAGTCATTGCCGATGTTACTTCGCAACCTTTGGGGGTTGTGATGCTTGGGAAAGACGGCAAAGACTACAACAATGTTGTGATTCCGAGGAATTCACCCGTGCCGGGGAGTTATTCACAGGACGCAGCAACGGTGAGTGAGAACCAGTCGTACGTCGATGTCCAGGTGACACAAGGCGATGACCCAGACTTGAACTATGTGGTCATTATCGGTTCAAAGGAAATACCGCTTCCGCCCGGGTTGCCCAAGGGATCTCCCGTCCGCGTGGTTTACGAATACGACAGAGAACAAACCGTGCATATCCGTCTATATGCCGGGGGGAGCGGCCAGCTGTATGGCGAGTTTGAAATCGACCGTGTGGCGAATATGGATGAACGGCAACTCGATACTGCCGTTAACAAGATGAAGAACATCGAAATTGGATAGGGGACACTGATGGAAGAATTTGTTGACTACTATGAAATTCTCGAACTGGAAAAGAATGCGCCGATTGAAGAGATTGAAGAGGCGATTAAGAAAACACGAAAGCGCTTCAGGCGTCTCGAAGGATCTCCGGATGCTATGCAAAGAGCAAACGCCGAAAGGATGATGCAGCTCTTAAATGAAGCAGATTCGTTGTTTCACAACAGTTCAAAACGCTTGGAATACGATGCCACATATGATAGCGGGAAGAGTGACAGCAAGAGGGACCTGGAAAAAGACGCCCGTGCTGCAACCGCCGAGAAAGACTGGACATCAGAAGCGAAAGATTATTTCAAAAACGGTCAGAGTGCCAACGCTTGTTTTGCCGCTAGGGAGGCAACAAGGAATTGCTCAACCGATGCGGAAGCATGGCTTGTGTGGGCTCTGGCAGCATATTCGATGGACAAGTATGACGAATCCATTTTTGCTGCATCCGAGTTGCTGAAGCTTGGCTCGAATCAGGCGACCGCTCATAGGCTGTTGGGCGACTCGTACATAATGATTGATAAATACGCAGACGCCGAGGCTGAGTTTCTGAAGGCCCAGCAGATTGATAAGAGCGACTATACGATTATGGCGCGCTTGGTTGATGTGCGTTATCTTCAGGGGAAATTTGACCAGGCCCTCACTATGGCGCGCAATCTTCATGAGGCACATCCGGATTATGGACCCGTCCTAAGCTCGTTATGCCGGTGTCTAGAGACGGATGTCGAGAACAAAATGAGCTCAAAGGATAATGCTGGCTATTTCACCAATATGAAACAAATCCAGCATGCTGAACTTGTCGTTAGTGAAATGCGCGCGTTGGGAAATATCGACAAGGCTGATGAGGAATGGATTGAGAAAATGGAGGGCCTTATCGACTGGGCGCGTAAAAGGCACTACATTGCACCGGCCCGATGGTTTTGGATTCTCTGCGGCTTGACCTTCTTATTTATGATAAGCGGGTCAAGTGGCGCTCCCTTGACGCTCGTTCTGTTCTTTGGGCTGCTCCTGTATGCATTCTTCTTTGTTGTACCGACCGGATGGATGATCAATGCCCGCAAATTAGGAGAGCTTGCAAAGAGGACGGGACTCCAATAATGGACGTGCGCTGGGACCAAGCACTCGACAGCTTGGAGATGGATCGCCAAGCAATTATTGACTGTGCAGAACGGCTCAGAGCGTCTCTCGCTTCTCTCAAATCAGATTCGAGAAAAATCAAAGACTTGGCCACTGGCGAAGCTTATGCAGGACTATTCAGCGAGTTGCTGCTTGCCGTTGATAGAGTTAAGAATGAGCCGCTGTCAGAGGACTTGAGGTCTTCGATTGCGGATGAGATTATCGAGGTTTGTAGCCATTACGGGCTTGAGCCTGTTCTGTGTGACGAGACAGTTAATCTACATGAGCATGAAATCGTTGGATTGATTAAGACAGACGACGCCTTCAAAGATGGAAAGGTGGCTCGAGTAGAGCGAGACGGTTACAGGATTGGCGGAAGACTTCTCCGCCCAGCGCGAGTGGTTGTCTTTCGGCACGAAGAGGACTGATGGCCAATATGTCGCTGGAAGAGATCTATGCCGAAATGAGGCAAGCGCTCAGCGAGGTCAAGGAATGCCAGGCTCATCTGCTGGGAGCTTGTGAATCCCAATCTGCCTCCGTTGACACGTGGTTGAAGATGACGCTGAAGGAGAGACAGGAGGCAAAAACACGAGCGCTCAATAAACTTAGCATCCGGGAGAAGCGCCGCAACGCCCTTTCGAAAAAGCGAGTGCAGGATACCGTTGACGAGTTGCTGGCGATTGAGGAAGGCTCGGCCCTCAATGCCGCCGAGTATATCCAGATTGGATCGATGTCGAAAACTTCAAAACGTGACGATTTGTTTACGGTGCCCTTTATCGTTCCGTTGCTTGGTCACGGCAATATCGTGATGTCGGTTTCAGGCGAGGGCTGCATTTCAGACGGGGTAGTGCGCGAGGTAGAGGCCAAGACGCTTTTATCGACTTCAGCGTCGCAAGTTGAAATCATTAGTTTTGACCCGGCACTCAAAAACATCGAGGCTCCTTTTTCGACGATTGGCCGGAACGGGCAAGGCGAGGCAGCGGTCAGGTATTTGCATTCGAGAGGCGAACTCGATGCCATGCTTAACGAGCTGACCGACCGTGTGACGCAAATCAACAACGAGTTGCTGTCAGACGATGAGAGCCTGGCGGTATATCACCAACGGGTCGGAATGCCGGTCGAGAAGTACCAGCTCGTTGTGATCCACGATATGCCGATGGGAATGGCTGCCGAGCAATACGACCGTATCTGCTCGCTGATGAAGGCGGCCCCAAAGGCAGGCACTTCTTTCCTAATGATACAACCTAAGATGGACGACTTGCCCAAATGGTATTGCGAGAAGAAACGGTCCTATCCTGTTTCGGAGCGTCTCGAACTATTCTCGGGCAGTCATGCCCGATGGCTGGGTCACGATGGCTACGATGTTGAGCTCTATGAGCTTGACACGATTGAATCGGCGCAAGCCGCCGAGCGGATGGCCCGATCAGCGGCAGAGCTGCGGTTGCCCGAAGTAAAGATCGAGTCGGTGCTTCCCGCGGAGTATTGGATGGAGACGAGCGAGGACGGAGTCACGTTCTCGCTGGGTCTGCGTGGAACCCAGACGGTTGATGTCACGATTGGCTCGAATGAGACTCAAAGACATAATGCACTGATAACCGGCGCGGTCGGACAGGGTAAATCGAATCTGTTGAAAGATATCATCTACGGTTTGTGCGCCAGGTATTCTCCCGACGAGTTGGAACTCTATCTGTTTGATTTCAAAGAGGGCGTTACCCTGTTTCCCATGGCTCCCACGCCGGATTCCCCCGAGTATCTACCGCAGGTAAAGGCATTTGGGCTTGAGGCCGATGAAGACTTTGCCATGGATGTGCTGAATTCCATAGCCGCCGAGGCCAAACGGAGGGCCGCTGCGATCAAGCCTTACGGAGATAATCTGCTCAAGTATCGGCGCAATAGCGGGAATAAGATGCCGCGTATCGTTGTGGTCATTGATGAGTTCCAGCTATTTCTAGAAGGCGCGAGAGGCAAGGAAGCCTGTGAACTTTTGGAACGCATCGTTCGCCTCTATCGTGCATACGGTATTCACGTGATATTGGCGTCACAAAGTATCGGCGGGATAACCAATCTTGCCATTTCCCAGGGCAAGTTCTTCGCACAGTTTCCTATCCGTATCGGACTGAAAAACTCGCCGGCGGAGTCGCGGGCGACTTTCGGACCCTTTAACGAGGCGGCTGCTAGTCTAAGGTTCAGGGGACAGGCGATTCTGAACGAAGATTACGGAAATCCGAGCGCAAATGTGACGGTGCTTACGCCGTTTGCTGAGGATGCCACGTTGGACAGTCTCAGGAACAAGTTCTATGCAATGCCAAAAGATCACCTTGATGAACCGGTGGTTTTCGACGGAAGCACTCTGCCGGAGTTGACTGAGGCCCTCCTTGAGCAGAACGACATAGATTCAGGTAACGTGCCGAGCGCCTTGCTTGGCCGGGGTGTTTCTGCTGGGTTGGCACCGATATATTTCCCGTTTGAAAGAGCTGCGGGAAGCAATATCGCTCTTGTGGGCAGGGGAACGCTGCCAGGGCTCGGTGATCTTCCGAATTCTGTCGATCTTGCGGCGTGCGTTATGGAAACGCTTGTTTTATCGCTTGCACGCTATGAGCGAGGCGCTGAGTTTGCTGTAGTGGAGGATGGCGCGCGTCATGTTTCTAATTCGACTCTGGAGATATGCGCTCGTGCGGGGGTTTCTCCGGAGGTCGTGCCTTCGGACGAAGCGGCTGCATGGATTACCAATTGTCTTCAGAGAAATGATGTCGGGGAAGAATGTGGACGGGAGCGGTTTGTGTTGGTGCCGAATGCGGACTCACTAGGATCTTTCGACTTTGGTGCTCAGCAGAAGATTCAAAAGGTATTCCGCGAGGCTCCTATGCACGGAATCCACTTTGTCTGCCATTGGCAAAACCCCGTAGCGCTTTCAGCGCAGTTGGGTTCATCGGGACTGTCGTCTTTTGACGGCGTGGCGTGTCTGTTTGGCTCGAATGTCGCAGCGAAGCAGTTGGATGGCCCGCTGTGCCAGTGAAACGGGCAAGAGAACCGGGTCCTTTACAAGGAGGCTTCTTCGGGACGTCCCTCAATGAAGCTCATGCCCTTTGTCGCAACGCGATTATGGAGGAGGGGCGACGATGAGCAGGGATGATTTGTACGAAAGGTATCTGTCCGAAGCAGAACGATTTCTGAAATCGGAGGCGTCGACCGCCCAGCTTGTTAAGCAGGAGTGCGATCGTTGTGATCGGGAGTCGACCTCTGCGAGGAACATGGCGGGCAAAAAGAAAGCGGAGATAGATCGCCTGGCGCATCAAGCACAGGAGGCTTTTTCGCAATTGTCTAAACGACTTGCGGGGAGTCACGCGAAGGACGTCGGCGCTGCGCTTCCGAACATGGTAAGACCGATAGCGTCGAATGAAGACGCTGCCGAGCTTGCCTCTTCGTTATCAGGGCTTATCAAGAAAATCGATTGCTATATCGAGATGATTGAAAAAGATACGTCTGTGAACGAGTTGAGTCAGCGATCTTCAAATGCACTGGATGCTCGACGGGCGGCTCTTGACCGGAAGCGTCTTCTGGTGGAAGAAGAGAAGGCGATGCCGGATCCTCTTCCCGTTAAAGCCGAGGAGTCGAAAGGCGGCTGCCTTTCTCAGGCGGCGGTTCTATGCGCGTGCTGTATTGGGGTAATTTCGCTTATTGCGAATGTGCTATTTGGGTTGCTGTGACAACGGAAAGGAACAGAAATGAGTCAGAACATCGGCCAGCTCGTTGCAGAGCTGAACGCGTTGGTGTCGAAGATGGAGACGCAGCGAGGTGTGTGCGTCACGGTGGCGGACGATCTCGATTCACTGCACGACATGCTTAACGCGGCAATGGAAGGAACAAATTCGACCGCTCAAAATGAGGCGGTTGGGCAGCTTGGAGCGGCAGCGGCAAAGCTGCTCGAGGCGGGTGGCCTTATCAGTACGGCATGCGATGTGGTCAGCACGTATGCAAGCTCGCTCTAGGCGTTTATGGGTGGCGCGGGGGCTCGTCTCCGCGCTTGCCGTTTTCTTGTTCGGCTTGGGAATTGTTCTGGTTGGTCGTATTGGCGTGAGAAAGGTCGTGAAATCCAGCGGAAGCAATTGCGTGCTGGCGGCTTGTGCAGATGGTGTTGGAGATATGCTTGATATCTGCAATGCGAGAGTTGCTGACACGGTTTCAGGGGTTGTAGAGCAAGACGAATCTCGCTCTTCGTCCATCGATGGGAGCTCGGAATTTCAGCCAAGCATTCAAGAACGGTACTACGCCGACTTGGCGCATGGGCCTAAGGGTCCTGAGTTTCAGAAGTACATCGTTTTGCACGATACGGAGGGCGATTCTTCCCCTGAAAGTGTCATCGATTGGTGGGAGTCCAACGGCAATAAGGTAGCGGCTCATTTTGTTGTTGGAAAAGATGGGTCGATCGTTCAATGTGTGCCTCTCGATCAAATCGCGCACCATGCCGGTTTTGGCGATGCTGGGAAGAACGAGCAGTATGGAACAATCGATGATTCGAGAGATGACAAGGTCGGAACGTTACCGATAGGGGGAAGCTATCCCGATTACGGCATGAACTCTTATTCCGTTGGGATTGAGATGGTCCATGTTGGAGGATCGGGCGATTACCCCGAAGAGCAGCTTATCGCTGTCGACGGTCTAATTGCGTATATCGATGAGTACTACGGGTTCAAGAGCCAGATTATCGACCACAAGGCGTGGCGGACGGGAAATTCGGATACATCGGCGGAATTCTCATCATATCTGTCGAACTATCAAGAATATCGACGTCATGTTGATGGCTAAAAGACAGGTTGAAAGGGGAGACAGTGAAGTGTCCCAAATGTAACGCAGAGATAGAAGAGGGGACAGTTTACTGCCCCTTTTGTGCTGCGAAAGTATCTTCTGACGTGGGTCGGTCGACCACAGAGAATGAGCGGATGCCATTCGATGTCAAGGATAATGCGAAGGGGAGGGCAGAGGCGGAGGATTCTGGCAACGAACTAGGTAAAAGAGTAATTGGGCTAATTGGCGGATTCGATTCAAATAAAATCGTGATAATTGGCCTGGTGGCCGCCATCATTGTTGGCGGCTTTTATGTTTGGAATCGATTCGGGGGCGGGCACTCATCACCAGAATTCACTCAAACCTATCAGCATGCGATGTATAAATCGGACGCCGATGAGTTTGAGTCGGAAAACTCAGATGAAAAGGACGAGGCCGACGACGAAGGCGCAACTGAATTAACAGTGGTATCAAATAACTCCGCCGGGTTTCCAGAGATGGTGGTGAATGTCAAGGTGACCGGCTCTTCGACAGAGGCGTTGTCGAATCCGGAGAATTGGTCCCTGAAAGAAGCGGGTACGAACGGTGAGCAGGCTTCGACTAACCCCCGGAGTGTTGTAGTTGGTTCGGACGGAGTTTGCAAGCTCGCATATCGATCGACGCTCGGTAGCGATTCGGGTGATAGCCGTACGGTTGTCGTGTCATTTATTGATGATCAATCACATAAGGTTATGGATAGCTTTTCCTATTACTGTGATGCGAAAAGTTCGACGGTAGACGGTTACTTACTTTCTGAAAGCGACTCACGGCGTTATACCGAGGCGGAGATTAAAGAAATGGGTATGAGCACATGGGAGCTTTGCTTGGCAAGAAATGAAATATATGCACGCCATGGTCGCAAGTTCAAGAATGAGAAGATTCAAGAGTATTTCGACAATAAGGATTGGTATGAAGGCATATACTCGCCTGAGGAATTTGATGCGATGACATCACCGCTTAATGATATCGAGAGGGCAAATGCCGAAACGATCCAGTCTTACGAACGTGCTATCGGATCTGAGTTTTTAAATCCATAACAAAACTTGTGGCAAAGGCTAGGCAAATGAAGAAAACGGGTGCGAGTCCGTCTGACCCGCACCCGTTCACTGGGGGCTGTTTGTGACTACCATACTATCCGTGGTCGTCCGCGCCGCACCCGGCAGTCCGGCGAGCGGTGCAAAAGCGCTCATGGACGGCGGGTAAGTAACAAGCGTATTACAGATGCTTCTCCAGCAGCGCCTGCAGCCTCGCCTTGGGCAGAGCGCCAACCGAGCGGTCAATCTCCTCGCCGTTCTTAAACACAATCAGCGTGGGGATGCTCATGACGCCATACTTCATGGCCAGATCCTGGTTGTCGTCGACGTTGCACTTGGCAACGGCAAGCTTGCCCGCCAGCTCATCGGCAACCTCGTCAACGATGGGCGAGAGGGATCGACAAGGGCCGCACCAAGGTGCCCAAAAATCGACCAGCACGGGCATGCTGTCGTTAACGACGGAATCGAAATTCTCGGGGGTAATCTGATTAATGTCAGCCATGGTGACCTCCATAATGCGACGCGGTTCGGCCGCGTAAAACTCAGTACGACCGTGCTTATACCCAGCCGCCCGCAAAGCAACCACTCGCGGGCAGCTCTTTTATATAATGGTGGGCACGCAAACGATTGGAGAGCGCATGTCCACGTCACAAAGCCAGAAAAAAGAGGCCATCGCCCAGGCGGCCGAGCAGGAGCTCGCATCGCTTGCGGTCCGTGGCGTGCGTATCGCGGGCAACGCGTGCTCGCCGATCGTGCTGGTCAAAGGCGATTTGGACGAGGCCGAGCGCTCAGGCGGCGAACTCGCCGCCGGCGCGGACGGCGCGGCGTTGCGCAAGGCGCTTGGGGCCATCGGCTACGCGCCCGAGGATTTTTGCGTGCTGGCAAGCGTCGCCGGCGTGGGCGACGGAGCGGTCGAGGTGGGCGAGACTCTGCCGTGCGAGCTGTTCCGTGAGGCGCTTGAGGCTTTGGACCCCGAGGCGGTGCTACTGCTCGACAACAACGCGGCTGACGCCATGCGCGAGACCTACGCCGATATGCTCGTGGCGATCGATGACTTCGACACCGCCATGCTCAAGCCCGGCCTGGTCGCCCATGTGCAGGGCCGCCGCGTGCTCGCGCTCGACGGCTTTGAGGCGGCACTCACCGACAAGGCCGCTAAGCAGCGCATGTGGGCCTACATCAAGCAGCTGACTCCGGCGGCCGCTCCGCTGTAGCGAGCCCGCGTCGACAAACGACCCCGAGCGGGCGAGCCGTACCCGCGGAACGCAAATCCGTCGCACCCGCGTCCCTACATCACAGCGCGCAGCTCAAACCGATCGCCGTTAATGCGGAACTGACAGTTGCCGTTCATGCGCTCCACGGCAAGTTTGATGCTCTTGGTGCCAAAGCCGTGGCCCGCATGCCGGGTCACGGGCATGCCGTCGACCATGCGCGGCGCGCGGTCAAACGTGTTGGAAACTAACAGCAGCAGCTGGCCGTCCTCTAATCGCAGGTCAAAGTCGACGAATCGCTTTCCTTGGGGTGCGGCGCTTGCGGCGGTGATAGCGTTTTCCAAGGCATTTGAGAGCACGCTAAACAGGTCGGCGTCACCTACGTGGACGGTTTCGGGTACGGCGGCGCGCAGGTTGGCGGTAATGCCGTTTCTATTGATATCCGAGTTAAATGACGAAAGCGCGATGTTTACGGTCTCGTTGGCACAGAAGCGGCGTACGGCGGTGCGGTCGCCGGCTTCGCAGAGTTCGTCGATGCGTTTGAGCGCCTCGTCGGTGTGGCCCTCCTCAATTAAAGCGGCCAGGCCGCGTAGGAAGTGGCGCATATCGTGGCGAAGAATCGACAGCTCGCGCCCAGATTGACGCCAGGCCTCGAGCTCTTTAATGGCGGCGCTGTCGCGGGTTTCGAGCATCCAGCGCTCTCGCTCGGCGGTTTCCTTTTCTTCGTATTCGCGCAGGTAAACGGCAAGAAACATAAGATAGAAGGCACAGAGCGCAAAGGCCAAAAACTCAACCGTCACCACCGAGCCCGAGTGGAACAGCGTGGTGTAGACGTTGGTGGCGTAGTCAAAGATGTAATAGACGAGCGGCAGGATTAAAAGGATGCCCAGCTCGGTGGGGCTTTTAATCGCCAGGCGGGGTCCAATGTCGCCGGCCCAATGCAGCAGGATCGCAAAGACGGCGACCGTGGTGATAATGCGCGCCAAGTAGTACGCGATTTGAGAATCGGTTGCGGCAAAGGCGGCGATACCCATCCAATTGCTGAACTGACAGCTCAGATAGGCGCTGGTGACGCCCAATGCCGCGAGCAGCGGGCTCAGGCGGTAGCGCGCACACAAGTAGACGGTAAGCGGCAGGTGCACGACGAGCGGATAGACCTGACGGGCAAAAAGCTCTCCGCCAACGACATTGGCGATCGAAAAGGCAGCGCCGGTTGCGGCTCCGACCCCCACCAACTCGAGTGCATGGCGTCGATTGATTTCGATACCGCACAGCGCCGCCGAGGCAAAGACGCCAAAGAGTAGCGTTGTGGCGTGGTGGATTGCCCAAAGGGCCATTTCGACCGAGGAGATCATCAGCGCCTCCCGCCCTCAAAGCGCACCGCAAAGTAGGCGTCTTGGAACCCCTGTTTGCTGCTGCGCGACAGCGGAATGCACGCGCCGGAGCGCATGACGATGTCCGTGCGATCGAAGTGGTCGATGTTGCGCAAGTTGACCTGGTAGCTACGGTGGCATTTAAAGAAGGTGGCATTTTGCGCCAAACGGTCCTCGACGCTGCGGAACGACTCGAGTGCCTCGATATCGCGCCCGTCGCGCAGATGGAAGACCACGTGCTTATTGCGCGCCTCGGCATATTCGATGTCGGACAGGCGCAGGGCGTGGTAGCCAAAGGACGTTTTGATCACGAGCTCGTCGGTTGCCGCCGGACGCATGCTCGAAAGCTCGTCGAGCAGTTGCGCCAGGCGCTCGTAGGCCACGGGCTTGAGCAGATAGTCGAAGGCACGGACCTCGTAGGACTCCAGGGCGAACTCGGGCGACGAGGTAAGGAACACCAGGCGCACAGCGGTGTCGGCCTGGCGCAATTCGCGTGCGGTGTCCATGCCGTTGACGAGCGGCATGATCATGTCGAGCAGGATGATGTCGGCGCGCGACGTGGCATGGCGCGCCAGCAGGTCCTCGCCGCGCGTAACGAACGCAACATCGACCGCCGTGCCCGTCTCGCTCGACCAACGGTCGATCATCCGGTGCAGTCTATCTAGAAAAGCGACGTCGTCGTCGCAGGCAATAATCTTGAGCATTCGGCCCCCTCAGTAGTTCGATTTTGCCACATCGGGCACGCGCCGCTTACGGAGACGCGTCCCATTTGCGCCCCACGTCGTGCAACTCGCGCCGAGCGGTATTGCGGTGGCGAAAGATGCCTTCTGCGCTATTGAGAGCTCGGCTATCCTCAGCTTGTCAGTTCGAAAATGGACCTGCCACATGATTGAATCTTTATTTCAACTTTACACCTAGGTTTACAGCTGTCTTGTCAGCTGTAAACCTAGGTGTCATACTAAAGCCCCAAGATTCGCCAAAAGAGAGGGGCCTTGATGGCACAGAGCGCGAACATGGATGCGTCGGAGCTTGCACGCGATATCGCGGCCGGCCTAGCATCGGCAACGACGGCAACGGAGCGCGCGGCACTGGTGCCCGCAGAGCTCGTCGAGGCCATTCAACAACTAAAAACCCAACGTGACGCGGTGATTTTGGCGCACTACTATGTGGCGCCCGAGGTCCAAGCCGTTGCCGATTACGTCGGCGACAGCTTCTACCTGGCAAAGCTCGCCAAGAGCCTACCGCAGCAGACCATCGTGTTGTGCGGCGTGGAGTTTATGGGCGAGAGCGCCAAGCTGCTCAATCCCACTAAGACCGTGCTGCTGCCCGAGCCGGGCGCGGATTGCCCCATGGCTCACATGGTCAAGCGCGAGACGGTCGACGCGGCGCGCGCCGAGTACGGTGACGACCTTGCCGTGGTCTGCTACGTCAACTCCACGGTCGAGATCAAGAGCTGGAGCGACGTGTGCGTCACCAGCTCCAACGCCGTCAAGATTGTGTCCGAGCTGCCGCAGCAACACGTTCTGTTCATCCCCGATCAAAACCTGGGCCGCTTCGTAGCCGAGCAGGTGCCGCAAAAGCACGTCATCCTCAACAATGGCTACTGCCCGCGCCACCACATCATCACCGTCGAGCAGATCGTCGATGCGCAGGAGGCCCACTCCGACGCGCTCGTGCTGGCGCACCCCGAATGCAAAGCCGACGTGCTGGCCGAGGCCGACTACATCGGCTCCACCGCCGGTATCATCAAGTACGCCGAGGAGTCGGACGCGAGCGAGTTCATCATCGTGACGGTTCGCGGTGTGCTCTACGAGCTCGAGCGCCGCTGCGAGGGCACCGGCAAAAAGTTCTATTTCCCCGCGGTGCAGCCCACCTGCGTCAACATGGATCTCATCACGCTCGAAAAGCTCGCGCGATGCCTGGAGACGGGCGAGGGCGAGGTGCAGATCGGCGTGTCGGACGAGGCTGCCGACCAGGCCAAACTAACGCTCGACCGCATGCTCGAGTACGCGGCGCGCTAAGCCAATGTGACATGAGGGACAGTCCCGCATGTCACATTACAAGGGAGAGGATTCCTGTGGAAACCAAACAATACCCCGACATGGAGTGCGACGTTGTCATTGCCGGCTGCGGCGTGGCGGGCCTGTACGCGGCCCTCAATCTGCCGACGAGCACGCGCGTGGTCATGCTCTCCAAGGGCGCTGTCGACGAGTGCGACTCGATGCTCGCACAGGGCGGCATCTGCGTGCTGCCCGAGGGCTCGGACTACGACGCCTTCTTTGAGGACACCATGCGCGCCGGCCACTACGAGAACCGCCGCGAGAGCGTCGACATCATGATCCGCTCGAGCCGCTCGGTCATCAATGACCTGCTGGCGATAGGCGTGGACTTTGAGCGCAAGGCCGATGGCGGCCTCGACTTTACCCGTGAGGGCGCGCACAGCCGCCCGCGCATTGCCTTCCATGCCGACATTACGGGCAAGGAGATCACAACCAAGCTGCTCCAGGCCGTTCGCAAGCTGGATAACGTGCAGATTTTGGAGCACGTGGCCATGACCGACATCCTGACGGGCGAGCGTGGCGGCGCCACGGTGTGCACCGGCGTCGTCGCCGTTCCCGTGGACGAGGGCGATTCGGTTCGTCCCGCCGACGAGCTGGCAAATGCCGCCGAGGGCGTGCATGCCGGCGAGCCGTTTGAGATTCATGCTCGCCATACGCTGTGGGCGACGGGCGGAATCGGTGGCGTGTACGATCACTCCACCAACTACCCGCAGCTCACCGGCGATGCCTGCTACATCGCGCAGGAGCACGACATTACGATGGAGCACCTGGACTACGTGCAGATTCACCCCACGGGTCTATTCTCGCCGCAGCCGGGCCGCACTTTCCTGATCAGCGAGAGCTGCCGCGGCGAGGGCGCGATTCTGCTCAACGCCGCCGGCGAGCGCTTTACCGACGAACTGCAGCCGCGCGACGTGGTCGCCGCCGCTATTCGCGAGCAGATGAAGCAGGACGGCACCGAGCACGAGTGGCTGAGCTTTGCCCCCGTCGAGCGCGATGTGGTGACCGGGCACTTCGCCAACATCCGCGCGCGCTGCCTTGAGGACGGTCGCGACATCCTGGATGAGCCCATCCCCGTCACGCCCACGCAGCACTACTTTATGGGCGGCGTGTGGGTCGACAAGGACGGCCGCACCTCGATGCCCGAGCTCTACGCCGCCGGCGAGACGGCCTGCAACGGCGTTCACGGCAAGAATCGCCTAGCTTCCAACAGCTTGCTCGAATCCCTAGTCTGGGGTCGCCGCGCTGCTTGGCGTATGCGCACCGGCGAGTCGCTTGCCGTGGAGCAGGCGGGCGAGCCCGCGCTCGATGGCCGTCATCGCGCCCTGAGCGCCGACACCCTGGCAATCGATGATTTGGCCCGTGCCGCCGGTACGCAGGCCGTGGAGGAGTAGACCATGAATCCCATTACTATGAAACTCGTCGTCGATGATCTGATTCTGCAGGCTCTGCGCGAGGACATTACGTTTGAGGACGTGAGCACGGCGAGCGTGTGCCCCACGGCGCGCCCCGCCACGGTGGAGCTTATCGCCAAGGCCGACGGCATCATTGCCGGCCTGGATGTGTTCGCCCGCACCTTTGAGCTGCTGGATCCGCAGAGCTCCGTGTTGTTCGATGTCTCGGATGGCGACGAGGTGCACGCCGGCGATCACGTGGGCCAGGTGCGCGGCGACGCGCGCGTGCTGCTTTCGGGCGAGCGCGTGGCGCTCAACTATCTGCAGCGTATGAGCGGTATTGCCACCTACACGCACAACATGGCAGCGGCGCTCGAGGGTACCAAGACCGTGCTTGTCGACACACGCAAGACCACACCGGGCATGCGCGTCTTCGAGAAGGCCGCGGTTGAGATCGGTGGCGGCAGCAACCACCGCTACAACCTGTCGACGGCCGTCATGCTCAAGGACAACCATATCGACGCCGCCGGTGGTGTGACTCGTGCGATCGAGATGGCACGCGCCCACGCATCGTTTACCACGACGGTCGAGATTGAGTGCGAGAACCTGGACATGGTACGCGAGGCCGTGGAGGCCGGTGCCGACATCATCATGTTCGACAACATGACCCACGATGACATGGCTGCCGCGATTGAGCTTATCGCCGGTCGTGCCAAGACCGAGTGCTCGGGCAATGTGGATGCCAGCAATATCCGCGCTCTGGCCGATCTGGGCGTCGACTTTATTAGCTCGGGCGCGCTGACACACTCCGCCCCGATCCTCGACCTCTCGCTTAAGCACCTGCGTCTGCTGGACGGTAAATAATGAACGCCCGCGAGCGTCGCCGTGCCATCATGGGCGTGCTCGAGGGAGCCAAGGAGCCCGTTTCGGGCAGCGCACTTGCCCGCGAGGTTGGCGTGAGCCGTCAGGTCGTGGTTCAGGACATTGCCCTGTTGCGTGCCGATGGACACGATGTCGTGGCAACCAACCGTGGTTATGTGCTGCAGGAGGCCCCCAGCAGCCCCGCCGTGCCTACGCGCTTGGTCAAGGTTCGCCACAGCGTGGAGCAGGCAGGCGATGAGCTCACGAGTATCGTCGACGCCGGCGGCGCCGTGCTCAACGTGATCGTCAATCACCGCGTGTACGGTAAGATCACAGCCGATCTGGACATTCGCAATCGTCGCGATGTTGAGCGCTATCTGCACGATATTGCCAGTGGCAAGAGCTTTCCGCTGCTGACGGTAACCAGCGGCTATCACTTCCACCGCATTGCGGCAGAAGACGAGCAAACCCTCGACGAGATCGAGGCTATGCTCAAGGAGAAAGGCTACTTGGCAGACCTCATGCCCTACGAAGACGACCTCTCTTAGCCGACGCTGCAAATGCCCCTAAGCGGCAATCTGCAGCGGTGCCAAATTAGTTATCCGCACAAACAAAAAAGGAGGCCTCCGCGGCGATGCGGAGGCCTCCTTTTTGTGCACGGTGTACTTTTGAGTGTGCAGGTGGGGGAGTTGTTACTCCTCGACGATCTCGGTGATCGCGCCAGCGGGGCAAGCGTCCTGGCAAGCGCCACAGGCGACGCAGGAGTCCTCGTCAGCGACGGTAGCGACGTCCTGGAGCTCCAGAACGCCAGCGGGGCAGGAGTCGACGCAAACGCCACAAGCGATGCACTCGTCGGCATCAATTACGGGATGAGCCATGGTAGTTTCCTCTCTGTTGACCGACGCTACAGGCGATGCGCGCCGGTTTGATTCGGGCAAAAACATACCACGGGAGCGACCGTTTGCAATACCCTCTGGCCGGCATCTTCATACCGTTCGCCGAGTATGCCAAGGTTTACTAAAAAACGCGCAGGTGGGGCCGTTGAGCTGCGCAAATGTTAGCTAAAGGTGACTTGAAATATTGAGCTATTGAGCGCGCCTGTGGAAAGGGCATCCCGTTATTTGGCCGAAAACCGGGTCGTAGTTTCCGGTTGGGCCCGCTAGCGGAAACTGTGTCCCAGAATTCGCGCTCAGACCGGGACGCCCTTTCCGGTTGAGGGCTCGACCGGAAACCGCATCCCGAAATCGACGCTCAAAACGGGACGAGCTTTCCGCAAGGCAACCCCAGGCACCCTCGGACCCAAACCTCAGTCATCTCTACATAGATCTCAATAGATTTGCCGAGAACTCAATCAGCGCATCTACCTGCGCATTTAAGAACCTAAACTCTCAGCAATAAGAAATCTTATATGAATTGACTTAGATTTTGTATATTCCGGCCCATAAGGGGATACACTACATCCTGAAAGACAAGCCGAAACACCGCTCGGCAGACCGCCGAGTCGGTGCAAACGCACAAGAGAGAGGGAATTTCTAATGGGCAAGATTCTTGGTATCGACCTTGGTACTACTAACTCCGCAATGGCCGTTCTCGAGGGCGGTTCTCCGACCATTATCGTGAACGCCGAGGGCGACCGCACCACCCCGTCTGTCGTGGGCTTCCGTGCCGACGGCGACCGCGTCGTGGGTAAGGCCGCTAAGAACCAGGCTGTCACCAACCCCAAGAACACCGTGTTCTCCATCAAGCGCTTCATGGGCCGCAAGTACTCCGAGTGCACCTCCGAGATCAAGACCGTGCCGTATGAGGTCAAGGAGGGCCAGGGTGGCCGTGCCGTCGTCGACATCGAGGGCAAGGATTACACCGCCGAGCAGGTGAGCGCCATGACGCTCGCAAAGATGAAGGCCGACGCCGAGAAGTATCTGGGCGAGACCGTCACCGACGCCGTCATCACCGTCCCGGCCTACTTCAACGACGCCCAGCGTCAGGCCACCAAGGACGCCGGTAAGATCGCCGGCCTCAACGTCAAGCGTATCGTCAACGAGCCGACCGCTGCCGCTCTTGCCTATGGCCTGGACAAGCAGGGCACCGACCAGCGCATCCTGGTCTTCGACCTGGGCGGCGGCACCTTCGACGTTTCCATCCTCGATCTCGCCGACGGCGTGTTTGAGGTTCTGTCCACCTCGGGCGACAACCACCTGGGCGGCGACGACTGGGATCAGCGCGTCATCGACTGGATGGCCGATAAGTTCCAGCAGGAGAACGGTGTCGACCTGCGTCAGGACCCCATGGCCCTGCAGCGTCTGAAGGAGGCTGCCGAGAACGCCAAGAAGGAGCTCTCCGCCGCCCAGCAGACCACCATCAACCTGCCGTTCATTACCATGAACCAGTCTGGCCCGCTGCACCTCAACTACACGCTGACCCGCGCCGAGTTCGAGAAGATCACCCGCGACCTGCTCGAGCGCTGCAAGCAGCCTGTCACCAACGCCCTGCGCGACGCCAAGCTTAAGCTCTCCGATCTGACCGAGGTCATCCTCGTCGGCGGCTCCACCCGTATGCCCGCTGTCCAGGAGCTCGTCAAGACCATGACCGGCAAACAGCCCAACATGTCCGTGAACCCCGACGAGGTCGTTGCCGACGGTGCTGCCGTCCAGGGCGGCGTGCTCACCGGCGACGTCGAGGGCATCCTGCTGCTCGACGTTACCCCGCTGTCGCTGGGCGTCGAGACCATGGGCGGCATCATGACCAAGATGATCGACCGCAACACCACGATCCCGACCTCCAAGACCGAGGTTTACTCCACCGCTGCCGACAACCAGACCAGCGTCGAGATCAACGTGCTCCAGGGCGAGCGCGAGCTTGCCCGCGATAACAAGTCGCTCGGTAAGTTCCAGCTGACCGGCATCCCGGCTGCCCGCCGCGGCGTGCCGCAGATCGAGGTCACCTTCGACATCGACGCCAACGGCATCGTCAAGGTCTCTGCTAAGGACAAGGGCACCGGCAAGGAGCAGCAGATCACCATTTCCGGTTCCACCGCTCTGTCCGACGACGAAGTCGATCGTATGGTCAAGGACGCCGAGGCTCATGCCGAGGAGGACAAGAAGCAGAAGGAAGAGGTCGAGGTCCGCAACCAGACCGACAGCCTGTGCTACTCCACCGAGCAGACCCTCAACGAGCTGGGCGACAAGGTTTCCGCCGACGTGAAGTCCAAGGCCGAGGCCGCTATCGCCGACGCCAAGAAGGCGCTCGAGGGCTCTGACGTCGAGGCTATCAAGGCCGCCGGCGAGTCCTTGCAGTCCGTGGCCTACGAGCTGGCCCAGGTTGTCTACGCCGACGCTCAGCAGCAGACCGACGGTGCCGCCGGCGCCCAGCCTGCCGACGATGACGTCGTCGACGCCGACTACGAGGTTGTGGACGACGAGGACAAGTAATCATGTCCGCCCGTAAAGCTCGCACGGAGGCGGCCGCCGTTGGTGCCGCCCCCGTTGACTCTGAGGAGAAGGACGTGAAGATTCCCGTAGAGGCCGTCGACGATACCGAGGCCAACGAGGCCGAGGCCGCCGAGGCTGCCGAGAACCAGGTAGAGGATTCCAACAAGGAGGCGACGATGACCGAGGACGAGATGGTGGAAGCCGCTATCCGCGCCGGTGAGGAAGCCGCCGACAACGACTTTAAGCTCAAGTTCGAGCAGGCCCAAAAGGAGCTCGCCGACGTGCGCAATGAGCTCGATGCTGCGGCAGAGGCTCAGAAGGTCGCCGAGGACAAGGCAAAGGACGCCACTGAGCGTACCGCCCGTCTTCAGGCCGACTGGGAGAACTTCCGTCGCCGCACCGCCAATGAGCGTATCGCCGAGCGCGAGCGCGCGACCGAGAAGCTCGTCACCGCGCTGCTGCCGGTGGTCGACGATATCGAGCGTGCGATCGACCATGCCCGCAGCCAGGAGCTTGCCGACGACTTTAAGCAGTTCGTCGACGGCGTCGACGCGGTGCATGCCAAGCTGCTCGATGTGTTTGCGCACGAGGGCGTTGAGCCCATCGACCCCAAGGGCGAGGCGTTCGATCCGCTCGAGCACCAGGCCGTGGGTCGCGTCGAGGACGCGTCGCAGTACGACGAGACCGTCAACGACGTGTACCAGAAGGGCTACCGCATGGCGGATCGCATCCTGCGTTCCGCGATGGTGACGGTGACCTACGGCGGCGAGAAGCGCCCCGCACCGGAGCCCGAAGCGGCGCCCGAGGATGCTGCGGCCGATACGGCCGAGAGCACCGAGGAGTAATTGAGAAGGGCCCCGGGGCAACACCCGGGGCCCTTTCTGGCCTAGTGCCATATGAAAGCATGAACCGTCGTCTGCATGGGCGGCGGACGTAACAGGAGAGGAGCTACGATGGCTGCAGGCAAAACCTTCTATGACATCCTGGGCGTATCCAAGAGCGCCTCCGACAAAGAGATCAAGAGCGCGTTTCGCAAGCTCGCGCAAAAATATCACCCCGATGCCGGCGGCGACGAGGCCAAGTTTAAGGAGATCAGCGAGGCCTATGAGACGCTTTCGGACGAGAAGAAGCGCAAAGAGTACGACCAGATGCTCATGTTTGGCGGTATGCCGGGCGCGGGCGGCGCGTATGGCGGCGGCTACGGTGCCGGCGCGGGTGCCAGCGGCTGGGGCGACATCTTCGACAGCATCTTTAGCGGCAACGGCGCCTGGGGCAGCGATTGGGGCTCGGGCTTTGCCGGGGCTGCGGGCGCTGCCGGTGCCGGCGCTGGCCGCAGCCGTGCTCGCAAGGGCGGCGACCTGTCGCTGACCGTCGATGTGACGGCCGAGGACGCGTTTCGCGGTGTGACGCACAAGGTCACCTATCGCATTCCCTCGACAGGTGAGCAGCAGACCATTACGGTCTCGGTGCCTGCGGGTGCGGTCGACGGCGGCAAGCTGCGCTACAAGCGTCGCGGCGAGTATGGCGTTGCGGGTGGCGAGCGCGGCGACCTGGTCGTGACCACGCATGTGGAGGAGCACCCGCTGTTTAAGCGCAAAGGTGCCGACGTGACCATGGAGGTACCGGTCTCGGTCTACGAGGCGGCGCTCGGCTGCACGGTGGACGTGCCGACGCCCGGCGGTGCGACGGTTCGTCTGAAGGTGCCCGCGGGTACCCAGACGGGCAAGAAGTTCCGCTTTAAGGAAATGGGGGCGCCCGACGTTAAGCACCGTGGCCGCACAGGCGCGCTGCTCGTCGAGATCAAGGTGCAGGTCCCCACGAACCTATCCGATGACGAGCGCGATGCCATGACCAAGCTGCGCGAGACCGACACACGCGACTATCGCGAGAAGGTCAACCGTTACAAGGCGACGTACTAGGGCGGTCGCGGCGCACGCCCGCGCCCACGGGCTTATGATGGACGATAACGAGACGGAAAGGGGTCAGGTAGCATGGCCGAGGACAATAGGAACAAACCGCTGTACATGATCAGCGTGGCGGCCGAGCTGACCGGCATGCACCCGCAGACTCTGCGCGTCTACGAGTCCAAAGGCTTGGTGAATCCCCAGCGCTCGGGCGGCAACACGCGTCTGTATTCGCGTGCCGATATCGAGCGCCTGGAGCTCATCAACCAACTGACCGACGAGGGCATCAACCTCGCCGGCGTGGTGCGCATCCTCGATATGAAGGAGCGTGCCGAGGAGCGCGAACGCGAGAACGAGAAGCTCCGCGCCCGCGTACGCCAGCTCGAGGACGAGCTGCACGAGTACAAGATGCAAAAGAAGATCACCGCCCTGGCCCCGCGCGACGGCTCAGTTAACCCCGAGCAAGTCATGCGCAAGCTGCTGGGCGCCGGCGGGGATTTGTAGTTACGCGGTTTTACCAAACCGCGTAACGGGCCGACGCTGCTCGACGTCCAGAGCGACAATTTGTCATTCAAAAGGCAAGGCATGACCAGAAGGTCTATGCCTTGCCTTTTTCATGCCAACTTGTTCGCTCTGGACGTCGCTCGCTGTCCGTCCTCTACCTGCGGCGTTGCCTTGCTCCGGATACGGCAGGGTAGTCATTGGGGACGTTCTTAAATGACTAGTCAAAGGGGACATTCTTGCGGCATTTGGCACTTGGGGACGTTCCTTTTAATATGAGCAGGACATTGTCAAGAGGCAAAATC
>UQNB01000020.1 GCA_900542235.1 uncultured Collinsella sp. | reverse complement strand
AGCGCCTGTTCCGCCGCGAGGACGCCTGCCGCCTGATCAAGCGCTGCAACGACTTTGGCGCCGGCGGCGTCTCGGTCGCCGTGGGTGAGCTTGCCGACGGCCTGTATGTCGACCTGGACACCGTGACCAAGAAGTACGACGGCCTGGACGGCACCGAGCTCGCCATCTCCGAGTCCCAGGAGCGCATGGCCTGCGCCGTCGCCGACGGTGACGTCGAGGAGTTCATGGGCTACGCCGCCGAGGAGAACCTCGAGGCGACCGTTATCGCCGAGGTCACCGCCGAGCCGCGCATGCGCATGGCCTGGAACGGTGTGGCCATCGTCGACCTGTCCCGCGAGTTCCTCAACTCCAACGGCGCGCCCAAGCACCAGGTCGCCCACGTGTGCGCCCGTAGCGTGTGGCAGCCCAGCTGGACCGGCACCACGCTCGCCGAGCGCATGACCTCGCTCGTCACCGATCTTAACGTCGCCTCTAACAAGGGCCTTTCCGAGCGCTTCGACTCCACCATCGGTGCCGCAACCGTGCTCATGCCCTTTGGCGGCAAGACGCAGCTCACCCCGAGCTCGGCCATGGTCGCCAAGTTCCCCGTGGACGGCGAGACCACCACGGCAAGCGCCATGGCATGGGGCTTCAACCCCTACCTGATGGAAGCCGACCAGTTTGCCGGCGCCTACCTGTCCGTGGTCGAGTCCATCGCCAAGCTCGTTGCCGCCGGCTTTGAGCACAAGCGCGCCTACCTCTCCTTCCAGGAGTACTTCGAGCGTCTGCGCACCGAGGCCGAGCGCTGGGGCAAGCCCACGGCAGCCGTCCTGGGCGCCCTCATGGCTCAGGTCGACCTGGGTGCCGGCGCCATCGGCGGCAAGGACTCCATGAGTGGTTCGTTTGAAGACGAGGCCGGCGAGCTCAACGTTCCGCCGACTCTGATCAGCTTCGCTGTTGCCGTGGGTAAGGCCGCCCGTGCCGTCTCCCCTGAGTTCAAGGGCCTCACGCACCGCGTCGTCCGCATCGCCCCCGCCACCTACGGCGAGGACTACCGCCCCGACGCCCAGCAGCTGCTCGCCGCGTTTGACGCCGTCGAGGCGCTCACCGCCAACGGCAACGCCCTGGCCATCTCCACGCCCGGCTACGGCTGCGGCGCCGAGAGCCTCTTTAAAATGTGCGTCGGCAACCAGATCGGCATCGAGCTTGCCGAGGATGTGGACGTGGAGAGCCTCTTCACCCCGCTCTACGGCAGCTTTATCGTCGAGCTCGCCGAGGACGCCGAGTTGCCCGAGGTTGCCGACGGCGTTGTCGTCGAGCCCCTGGGCACCACCGTCGAGGGCTATGTCATCGACACCGGCTCCGAGGTCATCGAGCTCTCCGAGCTTCAGGAGGCCTGGGAGAGCGGTATCGAGGGCGTCTTTGCCTACCGCAGCACCGGCGAGCAGCCCGAGGTAGAGACCATCGACTTCCGCGCCAAGGATATCCACGTGTACGGCGGCGCCAAGATCGCCCGTCCGCGCGTGATCATCCCCGTGTTCCCCGGCAACAACTGCGAGTACGACAGCGCCCGCGCTTTCCGCGCCGCCGGCGCTGAGGCCGACACCTTCGTGATCAACAACCTCACGCCCGAGGCCGTCGCCGAGAGCACCCACGAGCTTGCCCGTCGCATCCGCGAAAGCCAGATCGTCATGATCCCCGGCGGCTTCTCGGGCGGCGACGAGCCCGATGGCTCCGCCAAGTTCATCACGGCGTTCTTCCGCGCTCCCGAGGTCACCGAGGCAGTCCGCGACCTGCTCCAAGCCCGCGACGGCCTGATGCTGGGCATCTGCAACGGCTTCCAGGCTCTGGTCAAGCTCGGTCTGGTGCCCTACGGCGACATCGTCGACGCCACGCCCGACGCGCCCACGCTGACGTTCAACACCATCGGCCGCCACCAGAGCCGTCTGGTGCGCACCCGCATCTCGTCCAACCTGTCCCCATGGCTGTCACAGTGCAGCCTGGACGACCCCTATACCGTCGCCATCAGCCACGGCGAGGGCCGCTTTGTCGCCAATGACGAGGTGCTCGCCCAGCTGATCGCCAACGGCCAGGTCGCCACGCAGTACGTGGGCGAGAACGGCAAGCCCAGCATGGACCTTTCCGTCAACCCCAACGGCTCCGCACTCGCCATCGAGGGCATCACGAGCCCCGACGGCCGCGTCCTGGGCAAGATGGGCCATGCCGAGCGTCGCGGCGACAACCTGTACCGCAACGTGCCCGAGCATGTCCCCGGCGATAAGTTCATGCCGATCTTTGAGGGCGGCGTAGCCTACTTCGCCTAAATACTTCCCATCGGGTACAATCCCCTCGGGTAACAACACCCGCCACCGGCACGTCCGGTGGCGGGCTCTTTTTTGCTTCGCGCATATAGGAAGGACATCATGGAAAGCCGCAAGCCGTATCTCGCCACCCCGCCCGGGCTCATCCTGGGCTGCCTCGTCTGCTGTGCGCTTTGGGGCTCGGCTTTCCCCTGCATCAAGATCGGTTACGGGCTCTTTGGCATCCCCGCGCACGACAGCGCCTCGCAGCTGCTCTTCGCGGGTCTGCGCTTCACCCTTGCCGGCATGCTGGTCATTGTTGGCATGAGCGTGGCCCAGCGCCGTCCGCTCGTTCCGCAAGCGCGCGATATCAAGCCCATCCTCACGTTGTCGCTCTTCCAGACTATCGGGCAGTACTTCTTTTTCTACCTGGGACTCTCGCACGCCAGTGCCATGTCGAGCTCCATCATCGAGGCCAGCGCCAACTTCCTCGCAATCCTCTTTGCCGCCCTGGCGTTTCGCACCGAGAAGCTCAATACGGCCAAGGTGCTTGGCTGTGTGCTGGGCTTTGCCGGCGTAGCACTCGTCAACCTTTCGGGCGCGGATGGTACCTTTGGCTTTACACTCGACGGCGAGGGCTTTATCTTGGCTTCCACTGTTGCGGGCGCCCTGTCGACCTGTCTCATTGGCATCTTCTCGCGCGAGCATGACGGCGTCTTGCTAGCCGGCTGGCAGTTTTTAGTCGGCGGCGTGGTCCTTACCGCCATCGGGCTTTTGATGGGCGGCGCGCTATCCCCCACCAAAATCGTCCCCGCCATCGCGCTCATCATTTATATGGCACTCATTTCCGCCGTCGCGTACTCGCTGTGGTCGCGCCTGCTTGCCGTCAACCCCGTCAGCCGCGTCTCGGTCTTTGGCTTTATGAACCCCGTCTTTGGCGTAGCTCTGAGCGCGCTGCTGCTCGGCGAGGGTGCTGGCACGAGCCCCGTTATCGTCATGGTGGCCCTGCTCTTGGTCTGCGGCGGCATCATCATTGTCAACAGACCTCAAAGGGCCTAACAAGCCAGGTCTTTGCGTATGTCGCGCTTGCAACGGACGTCCGCGCGGGCGCCCCTTTTTCTAGCGTATCTGAACGCCGGCTTTCTTTTTCTCGGCCTTGACGCGGTAGAGCTCCGCATCGGCAGCGCGAAGTAAGTCTTGCCAGGTATCAACACTATCGCCGACTCGCGCGTAACCGATGGACATCCGCAACGCATACGGCACCTCGGCACGAGCGAGCTCTTCGTTAATCGCCGAACACAGGTCAATGATGTCCTGCTCCGCCGTCGCCTTTTGGAGCACTACGAACTCATCGCCGCCATAACGTGCGATAAAGCCACCAGACGCCGAGCAGACATCTTTGAGCACCGTGGAGATGACCTGAAGAGCATGATCGCCCTCAACATGTCCATGGCGATCGTTAATCTGCTTAAAGCCATCGGCGTCCATCATAAGCAGATATACATCTTCGGCCTGATCCACATTTGAGAAGAGCGACAGCATATAGGTCTCAAAACGGTTGCGATTGTTAAGTCCAGTCAACGGGTCGGTCGAGATGAGCTGCTCCTGGTAGATGATGTAGAGCAGCAACATGCTAATCATTATGCCGACACAAAGGCCGGGCACCGAGTATACGACCTGAAAGGTACCGCCCACCAGGGCCGGAATGGCGAAAAATGCCAAGGTTTGATAGATGGCCTTCTTTTGTAGGCTCTCGACCTTGCAAGATTGTATAAACGCATGCAGGGACGTATATATAACGTAGCAGTAGCTGACGATGGGCTGGATCATATAGACAAAACCGCGACGATACGCGCCCTGCGCATCGATATAGAACAGGGCATGCGTCCAGTAGCTCGTAAACGCCAGTACGACTACCAGCGCCGCAGGCAGCGTTACAAACGCCATCCTATAGCGCGCGGTCAAAAGGCGAGAACCCTGCACCGTCTCGGAATAGATAAACCAAATAAGGCACGCGGCGGCAAAGAGCGAAAACGAAGCCGCGTTGGAAATCCAGTTGGCAGCAATGCCCAGCGTGCCGCCCACACCGTCCGAAAGCGTCCAGATAATATCGAATAACATGTACGCGGCAGAGGTGTAGCCGAGCGTACTAAACAATAACTGCTGGGTACTCGAGAACAAGGAGTGGCGACTTCGCGCGGCAAGCCCGATAAGAACAATCATGCATAGCAGGAATATCTCAATCTTGAGTGCCTTAACCACTAGACGCCATCCCTTCAATATCCAAGTGGTCAGAATCGCCCGATTCGTGCCTGGGCAATAAACACCCCTACTCCGCAGGGGTATAGGGAATAATAGCAGAGCGCCCGAACGTCACTGCAAGACAGCTTTCGTTCGGGCGCCGAAACGGCGCGAATTGCACGCCGGAATCTATTATCGGTAACGGCCGTTACTCACCGTCGATATCGGTTGCGACAGCCTCCTCGATGGCCTCGACACCGGCGAGCGACAGGTCTTCCTTGCCCTGACAGAACTTCTTGTCGACCCAACCAGTCAGAATCGGAGCCATGATTGCCGTGATGATAACGGCGGTGGCGATCTGGGCGTACGCGGTGGGTGCAAGCTCGGCGTAGCGCGGCGCGACCTCGGCAAGGGCAACCGGCGTGGTCATAGCCGTGCCGGCGATGGTAGAGCAGGCAACGGCCGCCTTGCCGTTACCACCGCACAGGCGCTCGAAGGCAAAGGTGATGGGACCGACGACAAACAACGTGACAAGGCCCAGCAAGATGCCGGAAATTCCGCCGGTAATAAAGCTCGACAGGCTCATAGACGCACCGAGCTGAAATCCGATGACGGCAATCGCGGGATTGGTGCCAGGAACCAGCAGGTTCTTGATGAACGGGAAGAGGTTGCCCAGAACCATGCCAATAACGAGCGGCAAAATGGAGCCGATGATAGTACCGACAGGGATGTTGGCGAGACCCGAAACGCCCAGGATGATCATGGTGACGGCGGGGCCGGCCGTAAAGAATAGGATGCCCACGGCGCCCTGCTCGGACTCATCGCCGAACTCGCCCATGATGCCCGTATAGAGCGCCATGTTGCAAAACGTAATGCCGCCGATGATGGAAACCGAGCTCAGGCCCAAAAAGTTGTCGTTAAAGAAATACGCGACGCCCAGTCCCAGCGCGGCTGCCACCACAAGCTTGGGGATCAGCACGACGATGCCGGTCTTGATGGCGCCCGGCGTGGACTTAAAGCTGATGCCGGCACCCACAAACAGCAGGATCGCGGCGACGATGGTGTTGGAACCGCCGCGGCAGGCAGCCGTAAAGAATCCGCCGATCTCAAAAACCTGCGGGCAGAAGGTGTTGAGCAAAAGACCGACGACCATCGGGTAGATCATGATGTCGCCCGGGATGCGCGGGACCTTGAATTTCTTTTGCTCGTTGGCGGTTGCTTCCTGTGCCATGAAACCCCCATTTCCGCTGACGGGGCACAAAAGCCCACGTCACACTTTGCTACAGTAAAGTTTGACCATGGTACCAGAAGAAATAGACCAGCTCGGTGAGAAATTCGATTCGTTGGATAGGGGCGCTAAACGTGCCCCGCCCTTATATGAGGCTCAAAACGATATAGAACACGATGCCCGAAACACAGCACCACAGCATCGATTTTGTCTTGACCGCCACGGCCACGACGCCGGCAGCTGCAATCCAGGGAACCAAGGCAGGCCGGGGTCCCGCGTCGAACGCGCCGGGGCTCACCAAGTCGTTGGCGACCAGCGCGGCAAAGGCAGCGGGCGGGATATAACCCAGGGCCTCGGTAATGCGGGGCGACAGCGTTCTCCCGCGCAAGGCAAACGCCGGCGCGATGCGAAAGAACGCGATAGCAGCCCACGACGACAGCCACAGAACCAAGAACTCGTTAACGGGCATCGCGGGCACCTCTTCCGTCAAATACAGCATCACACGCCAGCGCAATGGCAATGCCGACCACGACGCTTGCCGGCACGGCAATATTCGTGAGGCCCAAGAACTTGCATACGGCGACGGACACCGCGCCCGAAACCGCCGCGACAACGTTGCCGCGCGACAGCCGCTGCGAAAAGAGTAGACAGATAAAAAGCGACGTGCAGACGAAACTCGCAATAGCGGTGGGAACATCGACAACGGCACCGATGATGGCACCCATCGTGCACGAAGCGCCCCATGTCGCGATGAGGATCACGTTGAGCACGAAGGATTCGCGCGGGCCCCAATCCTCCCCCTCTACCAGTTTGGCAAGCGAGATGCCGTATGCCTCCTCGGTGAGCGTCGCGGCAATAGCCAGCGTCTGACGCTTCGAGGCGCCCGCCAGATGGGGTGCGATCGATGCCGAATAAAGTGCAAAGCGCGAGGAGATGGCAGCGACGCTCGCGATAATCGAAGGTGCCGGTACGCCCGCCAGCCAAAGATTGCAGATCATAAACTGGCCGCTGCCCGTCACAAACGTGCTGCTCAGAGCAAAGACCATCCAGGGCTCCATTCCCGTCTGCCCCATGATCATTCCGCACGGCGCGCCTATTGCAACATAGGTAAGCATCACTGGCCAGACGATTTTAAAGATCCTAAGGACCATGCCACTCCCATTCTGGTAAGTCGTCTGCAGCGCGCCTCGCAACGCAGCAGAAATATCAACCGGCGGCAATAAAGTTCGCCTACAATTGCCACCGGATCGAAAGACACAACTTTTTAGGAAGTCATTATGACAGCTATCGATCGAGACCAGGCGCGCGCGGCCTTCAAAAGCTACACCGATGCCTACGACGCAACCAACCCACGCATCGCGCTTAAAATCGAGCATACGTACCACGTGGCCGAGGCATGCGATGCCGTAGCGCGCGAGCAGAGCTGGTCGTCAGAAGATATTGACCTGGCATGGCTTTGCGGCCTGTTACACGATATGGGCCGCTTTGAGCAGCTGCGGCGCTGGGACACGTTTAAGGATGCCGAGAGCATGAGCCATGCGGCGTTGGGCGTCGAGGTGCTTTTTGGCGAGAATCCCGCCGATGCACCCGCCACGACAAACATTCGCGATTTTATCGATGACCCGGCAGAAGATGAACTCATCCGAGCGAGCATTGCCTATCACAGCGACTTTCGCCTGCCGGCACAACTCGACGAGCGTACACGACGCTTCTGCGATATCGTGCGTGATGGCGACAAAATCGACATTATGCGCACCATCGCCGACAGCACCGTCGACACCATCCTCAAGGTGAACGAGCAGACGTTTCTCGGCAGCCGTTTCTCGTCGCCGACACTTGCCGCCTTTGACGAGCACCGCTGCGTCGCACGCGATGAACGCGACGAGCCCGCAGACTACCTGGTGGGACTCATCTGCTTTATGTTTGAGCTTGTCTATCCGGCAAGCCGCGCGTCGGCGCGCGAACAGGGCGATATCTACCGCCTGCTCGACGCGCCCTTTGGCATTACGCGCCCCTTTACCGATCCCGCTACGCAAGCGACCTGGGAGCGCCTAAAGAACGAGATGCGCACCTGGCTGGCGCGCGCCTAGTGCTCAAGCTGAGCTAGGAGCTCCTCAACGATCTCAACGGCATCGCCGACGACCTTGTACTGGGCGGCGCCGAAGATGGGGGCATCCGGGTCCTCATTGATGGCGACAATGCACTCCGCCCCACCGATGCCGGCGAGATGCTGGATAGCACCCGAGACGCCGATACTCACGAGGAGCTTGGGCGAGACCGACACGCCTGTCTGGCCAATCTGGTGGCGATACTCCAGCCAGCCCGCCTCCACGACGGGGCGCGTGCAACCAAGCTCGGCGCCTAGGGCATCGGCGAGTTTTCGCATCAGGGGCAGATTCTTCTTGGAGTCGATGCCGCGGCCCACCACAACCAGGCGATCGGCGTCGGCAATTGAGGCCTGTTGTCCCCACTCCTCGGCGGGAATCGAGATCTCGACACGGGCCTTAACGTCATCCGCAAGCACTACCTGGGTAATCGTGCCGGAGCGGCTATAGTCAAACTCGGGCGCCTTAAAGATGCCGGGGCGCACCGTTGCCATCTGAGGACGGTGGTTGGGGCAGATAATGGTGGCCATCAGGTTGCCGCCAAACGCCGGGCGCGTCTGCTGCAGCAAGCCCGTCTCCGCATCCATCGAAAGCACGGTGCAGTCGGCCGTGAGGCCCGTCTGCAGGCGCACGGCAACGCCAGGCGCCAGCTCGCGACCAAAGGCGGTCGCGCCGTACAGAATTGCCTCGGGCTTGCGCTCGGCCACCAAATCGCAGATCAGCCGGGCGTAGACCTCCGCATCGTTCTGGCACAGGCGCTCGTCACGACAGACCAGAACTTCGTCCGCGCCGGCACAAACCAGGTGTTCGAGGTCCCCGAGCGAGCCCTCGGAACCCATGCCGATCAGCGCCACCAGGCGACAGCCGCGTGCATCGGCAAGCTCGCGCCCCTTGCCCATGAGCTCGAAGGCCACGGATGCCACAGCATCGTGCTCGTCAGTTTGCACGAAGACCCAAATGTCTCGATATGCGTCAAGGTCTGCCGCGCCGGCAGCCTCGTCGCGCTCGATCGAGATGGCGTTGACGGGGCAGGCGTCGACGCACCCGCCGCACAGGATACAGCCGTCGGTTACGCGGGCACAGCGATTGGGGCGCTCGCCCTCCACCACAATGCCGCCCGAGGCGCAGGCGCGAACGCAGCGACCGCAGCCGATACAGGCTTCGCTATCGATAATCAGCCCGCTCATCTATGCCATCCCCTCGATAATCTTGGCAAGTTTTACCGCCTGCTCGGACGCCGTTCCCTCAACGGCCTCGCACGTTTGGTCACGGTCGGGCACAAACGAGCGCACGACCTGCGTCGGTGATCCGGCAAGGCCGCAACGCGAGGGATCGGCGTTTACGTCGGCAGCGCTGGCCACGCGCACGTCTGCATCCTCGGCCGCGCGAATACCGGCAATACTCGGCATGCGCAGCTGGCCAATCTCCTTGGCGGTCGTCATCGCACACGGCATCTCCAGGTACACCGTCTCCTCGCCGGCATCGCAGCCGTGGACGAGCGCCAGCGAGCCACACGTCGTAAATCCCGCGCTCTGCACACAGCTCACGTCGGTCACGCAGGGGATCCCAAAGGCGCCGGCCAGCTCGGGGCCGATCTGGGCCGTATCGCCGTCCACTGCCATCTTGCCGCAGATGAGCAGGTCAAAGTCCTCATCGAGTGCCTCGATGCCGCATTTGAGGGCATAGGTGGTGGCTAGGGTATCGGCGCCCGCAAAGGCTCGGTCGGTCAGCAGCAGCGCGTCGTCGGCACCTCGGGCGATGCAGTCGCGCAGTAGCGATTCGGTCGCGGGGATGCCCATCGACACCACCGTCACACGCACGTCCATGCCAAAGCCGATAAAGTCGTCCTTCAGCGCTAGCGCACATTCGAGGGCACTTGCATCGAAGGGATTAATGACCGCCTGTCTGCCATCACGCACGATAGTATTGGTCTTGGGGTCCATCTTGACCTCGGTGCTTCCGGGCACCGCCTTGACGCACACCACCATATGGAAATCACTCATCTTCACGCGCCCCCTTTCTGGACGAGTTCATCCAAGAGCTTCTCCGTAAACAGGTTGCCGCGACCCAGCTGGCCGGCAGGATCGAGCTGGAGTTTGAGACGCGCCGACTCGACCATGGCCTCGTGGCCGTACATCGTCTCCAAGAAGCCCGCCTTGATCTTGCCGACGCCGTGCTCGGCAGAAACGGCACCGCCCATGGCCGTGACCTCGGAAGCCCACTGGGCAAAGAGTTCTCCACCACGGCGGTAGTCTTGCGCATCGCGCGGCAGGATGTTCACATGCAGATGGTTGTTCCCGATGTGTCCCCAGGCAGCAGACTCAAGCCCGCTTTCGGCCAGCGTGCGGCGATAGAGGGCCATGACATCGGCAAGGCGCGCATTGGGCACCGACATATCCGATCCCAGCTTGGTAATGGTGGGGTCGATGCGGCGACGCTCGTCAATGAGCATATTGACACTCTCGGGAACCGCGTGGCGGAAGAACCGCTGGCACTCGCGATCGACCTCGGTGCGCGCGACCCATGTCGCATCGTCGCTGCCGCCCGCAAGCTCCAGTACCCACCCCAAGTGATACAGCTCCTCAGTCGCCTGGGCTTCGTCGTCGCAGTCGAGCTCCACGTAGACACAGACCTTGGCGTCTTTGTCGAGCGCCGGCAGCGAGGCGAACGCGGTCGACTGCTCACGCTGACGACGCAGGATATCCAGGGCGCCCGCATCGAAATATTCGATGGCAGTCGCGTGGGACAGGACGGGACGCACAGAATCGGTGAAGGACACGGCCTTGTCTTCGCTGTCAAAGAAGCAGCTCACACCCCAAACGACCGCAGGCGCCGCCTGCAGGGCAATCTCGAGCTCGGTGATGACGCCGAGTGTGCCACACGCACCGATAAACAGATCGATGGCATCCATATCGTCAGCAACGAAATAGCCCGAAGCATTTTTGGTCTTGGGCATGGTGTAGTCAGGAAGATCAAGCTCGAGCGTGCGGCCCTCTGCCGTCACGAGCGAAAGGCGACGACCCCGTGCAAAAACCTCGCCACGGTGAAGCTCGAGCAGGTCGCCATCGGTCAGCACGACATGAAGGCCCGTGACGTGAGGGCGCATGGGGCCGTAAGCGTAGCTGCGGGCGCCGGAGGCGTTGCATGCCGCCATGCCGCCCAGACAGGCAGATGCCTCGGTGGGATCGGTGGGAAAGAACTGCTCGGGGGACTCTTGGAACTCCTCGTAGGCCTCAAGCGATGCCTGGTCCCAACCAGCGGTCGGCAGTACCTTCTTGCTCAGCTGCTTACGCAGCTCCGAGAGCACAACGCCCGGCTCCACGCGCAGCAGAAATTGGCCTTGTTCATCGCGGCGAAGGCCCAAGTAGCGATTCATACGGGAAGTATTGAGGATATGCCCACCGTGGGGCACGGCACCGGCGGCAAGGCCGGTTCGGGCGCCCTGAACCGTTACCGGGACACGCTCGGCATGGAGCGTTTCCAAAATGGCACGGACCTCGTCTTCCGTTGTCGGAAACGAGATGCTCGATGCTTCGCCCGATGCACGAGATTCATCGCGGCCATACTCTTCGAACTCATCGGTGAAGGGTTTAATGGTTGCAGACACGCGAACTCCCCCTTTAGCTAACTACAGTGTTTGCAGGGAGATGTTACCGCATCGTTTCGTCGACGTGTTCGAGACCGTCTCCATAATTGGCGATTTTTACGTTTGTGCAATTCGGCGAACGGCAAGGCTTCCTCGGCAGACGATGCTTTTGACACATATCGCCCCGCCGTCGCCGGCCGCTCGATTGTCGCTCGAAAAAAGTTGAAGTAATTTTTTTCACCTTTTACCTGCGGAGATGTCAATCCGTCAAGCATTTGGTCAGAAATTGGTCAAGTAGCGGCTGATACGGTCGGCGTCGACAGCCAAAACCGATAGAAGTTTTGGTCCCAGAAGCAGGGAGGTTCCCATGGCATATTACTGGCCCCAGTACGGCGTCGCCATCGAGGTCGACGACGATCCCTATCTCCTGCCTTTCGACGAAGAGGCGCTCCCCGATACGGCGGTCTACCACGTCACCACCGATGTTATCTGCGACCCCGAGTCGTTCTCGGCGCTCGCCCACCACATCGCGCGTATCCACGACATCGAGCTCCCCCACGACTTTGACGAGCTCATCTACTCGCGCCGCCTGATGCTTCACATGCTCTTTGGAGCGGAGCCGTCCACGTTCGCACGTGTCTACACCACCAAGGACGCCGCATGAGTGCGAAGAAGCCGCCCCGCCTCGCAGGACTGGGGCGTCGCAAGAAACTCGTCGTTGTCTGCCTGGCTATCGTCTGCGCCCTTGTCGCCGTAGGGCTATACGCCTGGCAGTCGCAGCCCGTGCCCGAAGCGGGTGCCTCAGTCACGACGGCAGAGGGTAAATCGCGCCAAGAAATCCAAGATGAGCTCGATGCCATCGTCCGCGACAATATGATGACGATTTCGGTCGCACCGATCGCTCAGCTGCAGGAGGACGGCAAGCTGCGCGTCAACGTGCAAAACGTCCAAGACAATAAATTTCCCCAGCGATTCCGCGTCATCCAAAACGACGAGACCATGTACGAATCCGGTGTGGTCGAGACCGGCAAGACAATCGAGACGTGCCCCGCCGGCGACATCAAAGAAGGCGAGGCATACATCGAGATCCAGGCACTCGATGCCAAGACCCTCGACAGCCACGGCAATCCGACACGTGTCAGGGTACGGGTTGAGCAAGCCGAGAACTAGCTTTTTCGGCCGACGCGGCACCGCACGCAATTCACCAGCATTCGTCCAATCATCGCGGGGGCGGCCCGCGGCGAATAGAAAGGAACGACCATGGACATCACCAGGAACATGAACGGAGCCAGAGCGCTCGTCGTGGGCGCAGGGCTCGCGCTCGCGCTCGCAATGGGCGCCGCCCCGACGCCAGCTCTGGCAGCCGGGCGCGTTGGAACCACGAAAGTAATGGTCAGGACCGAGATCGACAACGTAGAGTTCAAAGTTCCGACGGTTATTCCCTTCGTCGCCAAGGCCGACGGCACGCTTCAGGGCCCCTCAGAAGACGCGACCACCATCGACAATCATTCGGCCTACGGCATCCATGTCACCAACATGAAGATCGACGCCATGAACACCTGGACCATTGCCGCCGACGCCAAGGCCGGAACCGCGCAGAATTCCATCGACTTTAAGGTCGGCCCCGACGGCGCACTCCAGAACGCCAGCGCCGCAATGCAGGAGACGGGCCTCGATCTTTCCAAGAATGCAGCCTTCGACATGGGCTACCAGGGCATTGCCGGCGGCACGGACAAAATTAAGCTCAAGACAAGCGGAAACGTCGCCCGCGTCACGCGCGACATCTTCCGCGTAACCGGCGAAGGCGATCAGGTTGCAACGATCACCTGGACGGTCGAGCCCGGTGCGCACACGGCATAAGGCTATCGCCCTGGCCGCCACCGTCAGCATCCTAGCGTTTGGGCCAGCCATGGCCTTTGCCCAGCAAGAACAGGTACAGGCCGCCACGCAAGTGACGGTCGATCTCTCGGAACTCGACCGCGGCGACCGCGAGGAACCGTTGGCGCAGACAGGCGACAGACGATGGCTCTTGGCAGTAGGTGCCACAGCAGCAGGCGCGGGGACCGCCGGCCTCGGTCTGCACATCAAACACAGCCAGAAACAAAACACGGATAGGCCGCACTAAATTAGCTAAGGAGACCCCATGGCATCGAAGAACCTTTTGCCCGTCGTCGCACTCTGCGGCGCGCTCGCAACCGGAACGCCTGTCGCCGCTTGGGCGACTCCCGTCATGGCAGACTCCTTACCAGCAGCCCTAAGCTCCGCACCAAATCCGTCGAGCGCCATTGCGTGTAAGCGTTTTCCGATTGCACAGGCCGCAATCTCAACCTCGGGATGCCTTCGTCGTAATACGGACGGCTCGATAGTCGTGGATATCAATCGTTCGAACAAGGTAAACGGCTCCCAGGCGGGGTGCGCCGTCTGCACGTGGCGCTCGGTTGTGCTCGATGCAGATGGCGATCCATGCAATTTAGAGCTGCGCATCGACATCGCTTCGGTCGATGACTCGGCGAACGGAGCGAAGGTCGCCTTTGACGGTGCGTTTTTCGAGAAAGGAGGCGGTATATGTCTGGGCTGCGCCGCCGCGAATGCAGACGACACGCAGCCCACCCTCTCATTCACGGCATCGTTGCGGCTGGCCAAAGCCGGCACCGATGCCATCGCGGCGGGAGAAACGTCCCTGCTGTTCTACGCCGCCAGCACCAAAGACACGGACGCTCATTTCGAGAAGCCAGCCGGATCACTCAGCCTTACACGAGGGATAGAGGCAGGCCCTATTGAAATCGATGCCCACGCGCAAAGCAGGCAACGCATTCTTGCCGACCCGGCGCTTCTCGAAATGGAGTGGAACGGATCCGGAGCCATCGGAATTCTCCCCTCCGCGCTTGACGCCAAGACGCTCCCCTCAAACGACGAACCCATCAACGCAACCATACAAGAAGAGAGCGCGGACAAGGAAGCGGGTGCGGGCGACACGTCATCGCCGACAAACAGCGTCCCAGCTTCTTTCGAAGCACCGAATGAGCCCGCTACCGATCAAAACGATCCCGAGCTCGCGGACAGTCTGGGGCTTGCTGATCCTCAAGAAATCGATGAAGGTAACTGCTGCGTGTTTGCCGCGCTCGACCACACGGAGGTCATCGACGCTGCAAGCATCGAAGTTGCCGCCGCCAATCAGCCCGTCCGCAAGTCGGCCATCATCGCATTTCCTGAATCCATCGAAGTCGTCTTTTTGCCATCGGGCGAGGTCGTGGCCCCAACACTGCTCACCTTGTTGGGCGCCAAGAATACTCGAAACGAAATTAAAAAGGTCACGGTTGTCGACCCTGCAACCACCGCTAAATTGCGCCTATACGCCGTTGCCCCAGACGGAGGCAAGACCTTGGAATTCGATGGCGACACACTCCTAGCCTGGCGACGTCTGGACATTATGCAAGACGTCTCGTATCAGATCGAACTCGAAGGGTTTGATCGTACCCGCGATGCCAATATCATCGCCGCGGCTATTGAATCCCCACAGCGGCTTATGACACTGCGCTTTGACTACTATCCCTATGTCCCGACAACCACCTGAGGCTTAAATACTGCGCGTCGTTGCTAATACCACTTATATAACGTATTAGATGAGTCGCGATGTGTCTCGCATTCCATTCTGCTACGATTGCCACGTTGGCATCAATACAGGAGGGCTCATGCCGGGCTTGGGAACAATCATCAACGTTGTCCTTTTAGTTGCGGGCGGTCTTTTGGGATTAGCGGGCGGTCGCTTTATCACACCGCGTATCCAAGACACGCTCATGAAAGCGTCGGGGCTGTGCGTCCTGTTTATCGGCCTTGGCGGCACCATGCAAAAGATGCTCCTTATCGATGGAAAGGCGCTGTCGACCACCGGTACCACCATGCTCATCGTCTCATTTGCGCTCGGTTCGCTCATCGGCGAGGCCGTCGACTTGGAAGCCGCCATTGAGAACCTTGGCGAATGGCTCAAGCGCAAAACCGGCAGCGAGGGCGATAACGAGTTCACCAACGCTTTTGTCTCGACTTCGCTCACCGTGTGTATCGGCGCCATGGCCATTGTGGGATCGATTCAGGACGGCCTGCTCGGCGACTGGTCAACGCTTGCCCTCAAGGGCGCACTGGACTGCATCATCGTCTGCACCATGACGGCCTCACTTGGCCGCGGCTGCATCTTTTCCGCCCTGCCCGTCGCCGTGTTCCAGGGGACGATCACGCTGTTTGCCGGTGCACTCTCCCCCATCATGACCACGGCAGCCCTCGACAGCCTTTCGCTCGTAGGCTCCATGCTCATCTTCTGCGTCGGCGTCAACCTTATCCGTCCTCAGACCTTCCGCACTGCCAATATGCTTCCCTCCGTCATCATCGCCGTCATCTACGCCCTCCTGTTCTAAATCTATCTACGTAGCGGTATCTCGAACATCTGTTTGATGCTGTGCTATGATATGAGGTCACCGTAGCTGCGTTCGAGAGGAGGAGCGGTGGCCGACCAGGACATCAAGATGCTCATCGAGCGCATTATGGCCGAGGCTCGGACCCATCAGTCCGCCCGCTTCTCAAACGAAATCTACGCAGACGAGCCGATTCTCAAGACCGGCCGACAGATGCAGAACTTCCTCCCCGACCAATACCGCAAGATGCGTGAGATATCGCGTTGGCAAGAAGACCCAAAGGGCGGCGCGGGCCGTTGGCTTTCGGAAGCCGAACTTTTCTACCGCCAAGGCCTGCTGATGGCCGACTTTGAGGACGACTGTCCCTACAACGGCACCTTTAAGTCGTACTTTCCCACCTACAACGCCATGAGCGACCGGCAGCTGCGCGGCTACTTTACCTGGCGTGCCCAAGTGCGCCGTGGAACCGTCGAGGAAACGTCTACGTCCTTTGCCTTTCTGTATCTCTACGAGCTGATTTGCGGCATTGGCGTAGATAATCCACTCGATGGTTTTAACAAGATCAAGGCTTTTTGGGATGTCTATCGCGCCTTCGAGCCCGGCATCGACCGGTTTGCGCGCGTGTGGCTGCAAGATTACGCCGTGTTCCACGGGCTCGACCCCAAGCTGCTTCGTGACTCTAAAACCGTCATGTTCGATAACGCCCTTATCGAACTGCGGCGCGCGGCACGAGACCTTGTACCGGCACCGGCACCGTCCGGCCAGACCCCTAAGCGTCGCAAGACCTCCGAGCCCACGCTCCCCCTTCCGCCCGATGAGGTGCGCGAGGAGCGACTCATGGCCGCCATCAACGCCCTCTCCACGTGCAACCTAAGTAACTCGCGGCTCGACCGCAGCCACCACCGCGATCTGCGCCACGTGGCGTGCGCCGTGTATGTCCGCATGGCGCGCTACTATGACACGCACCGAAAGACCGGCATCGTGGCGAGTTTATTTGGGGAGGAGACGGCCATGCCCTACACCATGTTTGCCTCGGCCGTATTCTTTGCGCCCGAACGCCACGAGGACTGCGAATACCGCCTAGATCCTATCCATATCTACCGTTGCCAAAACGGCTTTTGGGAATGCATGCGTATCCACGGTAGTAGGCAAAAGAGCAGCAAGCTCGGTGAAATGATGCGCGCCTGTGACCAACGCCTGCGCCTGGCGCTGGACCCCGCTCATCCCCTTAAGGAAGAAAAGGTCCCCAAATATCTGGCCAAGATTATCGATGACGAGATTGTGGCATGGCTTTCGTGGGACGCCGCACACCAGCCCGTCAAGATCGATATCGATCTGAGTCAGCTGGGGCATATTCGGAGCGCCGCCGCACAAACGCGCGAGGCGCTTTTGATTGACGAGGAGCGCGAAGACGGCACGTTTGCGGATGCCGAGGCAGCGGACTCAGGGCGACCGGAAGCCGAGCCCGTAGCCGCCGCGACGGTCGAGGCGGTCGTGGCGGCCGCAGGGCAGGACGAGGCCGACGAACCGACCATATCCACCGAACAGTTTGGTGTCGTGGCACCGCTTCTCGCGCCGACGCCCGCGTTCGCAGCTGCTGCGCCCGCTGACGCCACGAACGAACTCGCGCCCGCCGCAGACGCCTATCTCCGCGCACTGCTCGAGCACAACGCAGTACAGGCGGAATCGGCGGTAGTGCAATCGGGGCAGAGCGAGGACATGCTTGTCGATACCATCAACGAGGCGCTCTTTGACCTGGTGGGCGACACCGTCATTGAGTTTAGTGCGGCAGGGCCGAAGATTATCGAGGACTACGAAGCAGACGTGAGAGGATACCTAGACCATGAGTGATACCGCATCCGCAGCACCCCGTGTGCCCAAGCGCGTCGCCGCCGTCATTCTCAACTCGCTCAAGGGCGGCGTGGTTCCGCGCATTGGCCTTCCCTACATCACCGTAGGACGCGAGGTCGAGATCCGCGCCCTGCTCACCGACCTGAGTCTCATCGCCGATGGCGGCGCAAGCTTCCGTTTCCTAGTCGGTCGCTACGGCGCCGGCAAGAGCTTTTTGCTCCAAACTATCCGCACGCACGCCATGGGCGAGGGCTTTGTGGTCGCCGATGCCGATCTTTCCCCCGAACGCCGTCTACAGGGCGGCCAGGGCCAGGGCCTCGCCACCTATCGCGAGCTCATCCGCAACATATCGACCAAGACGCGCCCCGAGGGCGGCGCGCTCAACCTTATCCTGGATCGCTGGGTCGCCTCGTGCGCCGACGCCGACGAGTCTGCCGTCAATGCCCAACTGGCCCCGCTCGAGGAGATGGTCCACGGCTTTGACTTTGTCCGCATGCTCCGCCGTTATCGCACGGCCGTATCCGAGGGCGACGAAGAGGCCATGAGCCGCGTGACCAAATGGATTCGCGGCGAGTACCGCACCAAAAGTGAGGCACGCGCCGAGCTGGGCTCCTCGACCATCATCAGCGATGACGACTGGTACGACTACGTTAAGCTCATCGCGCGCTTTTTGGTCTGCAGCGGCTACAAGGGCATGCTGGTGCTCATCGACGAGCTCGTGAATCTGTACAAGATTCCCAACGCGATCACGCGACAGTACAACTACGAGAAAATCTTAACGATGTACAACGACACGCTCCAGGGCAAAGCGCAGTACCTGGGCGTGATCATGGGCGGCACGCCGACCTCTATCGAGGACCGCCGCCGCGGCGTCTTTTCCTACGAGGCCCTTCGGAGCCGTCTCGCTCAGGGCCGTTTTGCGCGCGATGATCTCAAAGACATGCTCGCGCCTATCATCCGCCTGCAGCCGCTCACCTACGAGGAGCTGCTGGTGCTCATCGAAAAGCTCATGCAAATTCACGCCGGCTACTTTGGCTGGACGCCCACGCTTACTGAGAACGACTTGGTGGACTTCCTCAAGATTGAGTTTGGCCGCGTGGGGGCCGACACGCATCTGACGCCCCGCGAGGTCATCCGCGACTTTATCGAGCTGCTCGACATCCTATGTCAAAACCCCGATGCCAACGTGGCCGAGTTGCTGCAAAGCGTCGGCGGCGACGCGCTGGCGCCGACAGCAGCAACAGGCGACACCGGCACCGCAGGCGGCGACCGCAACTTCGCCGAGTTCACCATCTAACCTACCAAAAAGGGACAGGTTTATTTTGACAGGTTTTATCTGGGCAAACGTTGAAGCAGTCATACAGCAAGCCACTGCCCACCGCGTTGAGAGATTCGTTGTTGAAAGGAGGACCCGTGAACGCCTTTGACCGCTACGCCCCGTTTATCCAAGACTTCATCTACTCCCACGATTGGGAGAGCTTGCGCTCTATCCAGGTTGCGGCAGCAGATGCCATCTTTAACACGCAGGACAATGTGCTCCTGACGGCATCAACGGCTTCTGGCAAAACCGAAGCGGCCTTCTTTCCCATCCTGACCGAGTTTTGGGAGAACCCGCCCGCAAGCGTGGGTGCCCTCTACATCGGCCCCCTCAAGGCACTCATCAATGACCAGTTCGTTCGTCTCAATGACCTGTGCGAAGAGGCCGATATCCCCGTCTGGCACTGGCATGGTGATGTCTCGCAGTCGCACAAAGCCAAGCTCATCAAAAAGCCGAGCGGTATTTTGCAGATTACGCCCGAGTCCCTCGAGGCGCTCCTGATCCATAAGCACACGGCGATCCCGCGCATGTTTTGCGACCTGCGCTATGTGGTCATCGACGAAGTCCATTCGCTCATGCGCGGCGACCGCGGCGGGCAGACGCTCTGTCTTATCGAGCGCCTCTCGCGCATGGCAGGCGTGCAGCCCCGCCGCATTGGCCTTTCGGCCACCATCGGCGACCCCGAGCGCACGGGCGCCTTTCTCTCGCAGGGAACGGGGCGCGACTGCGTTATCCCCCGCTTTGAGGAACCGCGCCGCGTGTGGCGCATCTCCATGGAGCACTTCTACAACTCGGGCCCCCAGGCTCAGCAACGAGGATTCGTAGGCACAGGTCCACAAGAAGCCGAGGTGCTTGCTTGCGAGCGTATTGAGACGGCGGCGCCCACGGCGCTGCCCGCATCCGGACAAGACATGTGCCACAGCGGACAGCTTACACAGGAAGAACACCGTCAACGTCGTGAGCAGGCGCGGGGCAAGGCCGCTCCCAAAGACCGTCGCACTTCCTCGGCCCCCGAGGGCGAAGTCGACATCCCACGAGCGACCGAACAGGCACTTCTCAACCCCACCGACACGGCGCCCGACAACGCCGACCCCGGCATGGGCTATATCTTTGAGCATACGCGCGGCCGCAAATGCCTGGTCTTTGCCAACTCGCGCGAGGAGGCAGAGGCCGTGTGCTCCATGCTGCGCAGCTACTGCGAGAGCCGGCACGAGCCCGACCGTTTTCTCATCCATCACGGCAATCTTTCGGCATCGCTACGCGAGACGGCCGAGGAGCTCATGCGCGACGAGGAGCAGACGCAGACAACCGTCACCACCTCTACGTTGGAGCTCGGTATCGATATCGGCCGCCTGGAGCGCGCCTTCCAGATTGACGCGCCGTTTACCGTTAGCTCCTTTTTGCAGCGCATGGGGCGCACAGGCCGTCGCGATCTTCCGCCCGAGATGTGGTTTGTCATGCGCGAGGAAGAGCCCGAGCCGCGCACGATGATGCCCGAAACCATTCCCTGGAAGCTCCTGCAGGGTATCGCGCTCGTACAACTCTATCGCGAGGAAAAGTGGGTCGAGCCACCCGAGCTCGATCGTCTCCCCTACAGCCTGCTCTATCACCAGACTATGTCGACCCTCGCCAGCACCGGCGAGCTCACGCCGGCCGAACTTGCCCAGCGCGTGCTCACGCTCAGCTATTTCCACCGTGTCTCGGCAGACGATTACCGTGTGCTGCTACGTCACCTCATTAAGATCGACCATATCCAGGTCACCGAAGGTGGCGGGCTCATCGTGGGTCTCGCGGGCGAGCGCATCATCAACAACTTTAAGTTCTACGCCGTGTTCCAGGAAAACGAGGAGTTTACCGTCCGGAGCGAATCGGCCGAGCTGGGCACGATCGTTAATCCGCCCCCGCCCGGTGAGCGCATCGCCATCGCCGGACACTGCTGGATTGTCGAGGAAGTGGACTGGAAGCGCCACACTGTCTTTGCCACGCAGGTCAAGGGCCGGGTGCCGGCCTACTTTGGCGACTGCCCCGGCGACATTAACACGCATGTGCTCGAGCGCATGCGCCAAGCGCTCACTGAGCACGCGGCATATCCGTACCTCATGGGCAACGCACGGGCACGCCTTGCACAGGCTCGTCATACCGCCGAGATTTCGGGCGCGGGAACTAAACCGCTCATTAACCTGGGCGGCGACACCTGGGTGCTCTTCCCCTGGTTGGGAAGCTACGCCTTTTTGGCGCTCGAGCGCATGCTCAAGATTAAATGCGCCGCGGAGCTGGGCCTTCGCGGGCTCGATTCGTCGCGTCCATACTTTATGCAGTTTAAGATGAAGGCCGATGAGGAGACGTTCTTTGAGGTGCTCGCCGCCGAGGCTGAGAAGGACTTCGACCCCATCGAGCTCGTCTATCCCGGCGAGGTGCCTTATTTTGATCGCTACGACGAGTACGTTCCCGAGGAGCTTGTGCGCAAAGGCTTCGCCGAAGGCGTGCTCGACATCGAGGGTATGAAGCAGCGCGTCCTCAGCTGGCGCGACCACGCATAAGACCAGTCTTTTTGGGACGGGGCTTGTTGAGCTACTTTGGCATAACCAAGAAGTAGCTAAAGAAGCCCCTTCATAAACAGATTGGTCGCAGGGAGACGCGCTAGTCGTGGAGAGCGGTGCCGAGGAAGTCGGCATTGAAAGGCACGGCTTCGGCAAAGGCGTAGTCGCCGTCGCTGGCGATGAGCAGGTAATTCTCTTCGCCGCCGAACTCCGCATCGCCACATGGGACCACCCAGGCGTGGGCGAATACCTCGAGTGCCGTGGCAGCGCAGTCGCGCAGGAACGTCACATCGCTCCCCTCGTTCGCGCTCACGATATTGGCCACGTAGATACCCCCGGGGTTCAGGCTGCCCCGCACTAAACGCAACGCCCCAATCGTCGCCAGCTCACGTACGGGCTCGGCACCGCCAAAGCAATCGCTCACGACCACGTCGTAGCGACGATGGCCCACGCTCGTCACGCCCAGATACGAGCGAGCCTCAGCGGTAATCACTCGCAGGCGATCGCCCACCGTGCGCTCCAGCTCGTCCAAGTAGAACCAACGGCGCGCCAGGCGCGTAATCTCGGCATCGTACTCAATGACGTCCATGCGCAAGCTCTCGTGCGACATCAGCGCAAACTTGGGATAGGCAAACCCGCCGCCGCCCAGCATGAGCATGCGGTCGATACCGTGACCATAGGCGTCATGCATTGCGCGCTCGGGCTCAAACACGTCGTCAAACGCACGATAGTACGCAAAGACGGGCTCTGCCCAACGCTCGCCAACGTAGCTTGCGCTTTGGTAGACTCCGCCTTGCACCAACACGCGAATCTCATCGCCGCCCTCATCGTGCACGCGTTTCACACGCGCCAACCCATTGCGGGTTCGCGCAACCTGCAGACAGGCAGCACGAACAGCGACAGCGGCCGCACCAAGCGCCGCGGCTCCCAGAGCAACGCCGGCAACGACGCCGGCAGAAACACTCGGCTTGTTCATCTAGAGCTCCTTTTGCAGATAAAGGCCATGGTCATAAAATCCAAGATGGCGATAGTACTCGCGTGTGCCAATCGCGCTAATCACGTTGATGCGCGCATAACCCGCATCCCGGGCAATCTCGCATGCACGCTCTACGAGCAAACGCCCCAACCCGTGATGCTGCGCCGCCTGTCCCTGGTCGCCCACACGTGCCGCCATACCATAAACGTGCACCTCGCGAATCATCGCCTCCTCCGGCCCCGTCGGCAGCTCGTCCGCGTGCGCGGCAACAAACGAACGGTCGGGCAGCGACAGGCGCAAAAAGCCGGCGATCTTGCCTTCGGGCGTCACCCACTGCAAAAAGCGTTCACGCGTCACCGGCGTCTCGTAAGCGACTTCATCAAGAAACAGTTCATCCAGGTCGGCACCCGCCGTGCTGATCTCGCGATAGCGAATCTCAAGCACCGTCACACCGTCACCCCGAGCAGCCAGGCGGTTCTCAACGAGCTGACGCAGGTTGGGCTTCTTGTTGCCCACCATGATGTCGTCGGAACTAAAGTCGCGAATCATGCGGCTGATACGGCAGAACGATGGCGTCACCACGATGTCATCGGCCAGCACGTCGAGCAGCTCCTCCTCGGTATAGGGGCGCCACTTGCCACGCTCGTAACAGCCCACCAAACGCGAGCCCTCGATGAGCGCGCACGGGTAGACCTTGACCTCGTCGGGCATAAAAGCGCCCTCGGTCATAAAGCGCTCGTAGTCGCGTTTGTCCCCCTCGGGCGTGGCGCCCAGCAAGTTGAGCATAAAATGCGCATGGATCTTAAAGCCAAACAGGCGTGCAAGCGAAAACGCCCGCTCGATCTGTGCCACCGAAATACGGCGTTCGTTGATGTCGAGCAGGTGCTGGTCGAGACTCTGGATGCCCATCTGAATCTTGGTGCAGCCCAGGCGGCGAACGAGCGTAAGCGCTTGCGGCGTCACGGCATCGGGGCGCGTCTCGATAACGAGTCCCACCACGCGATGCTTCGCCGTCTCGTTGATGCGCTGTTGCCGCTCAAGCTCCTCCATCGTCGCCGTCTGCCACTCGGCAACCTCGCCCCACGGCGTACCGGGGCCGTACAGACGACGCACCGCGCGGTTGTAGCCGCCCACGGCGGCATCCACACGCTCCTGCTCGTCGGCAACGCCGGCAGCAAGCTCGGCCTCGTCTGTCGCAATGCCGGCGGCCCGATAGCGCTCGCGACGCTCCGCCACTACCGACGGAAGAGCATCGGCGGGAGCGTCGTCGAGCAGGCGCCCCGCCTCGGCACGACTGATACCCGGACGCGCCAGCATGGGATTGGCCGCCACGCCGGCCACGGCATCGTCATTGAGCGCACGGAAAAGCTCCGACATAAACCATGTCTGATAGCCTTCCGGATAGTCGCTCCAGGTGCCACCGAGCACGATGAGCTCGATCTTATCGGTCGCATGCCCCATCTGCGAAAGTGCGGTCAGACGAGCACTCACCTGCAGATACGGGTCGAAGCAGTTTTGCTCCGCACGGGCGCACGCCGGCTCGTCGTGCAGATAGCTTTTGGGCATGCGCAGATCGCTGGGGCAAAACAGGCAATCGCCCGAGCACGGCCACGGCTTGGTGATGACGGTAATGGTCGCCACGCCCGAAGCCGTGCGACGCGGCTTCATCCTCAGCACTCGCAGCAACTGGCGTTCCAGATCGGCATCGACATTCCACGCAGCCCAACGAGCCGGCTCCTCGCGCTTCACCCGCTGGTAAAACGGCAGCAGACGGCGCTTGGCCAGATCACGCTTGTCGGCACCCTCACGGCGCGCCTCGGCATGTATCAGTTTGACGAGTGCCTTGTCGTCCACGGTCTCACCGCGACGCAGGGCATCGAGTATGTTCAAAATAATCTGTTCCATGACCCCATTGTAAAGGCAAAGGCGCCGGAGTCCGTCACGGCTCCGGCGCCTGCATCAAACAGCGCGTATAAGCATCTATGTTTGCGGACTTAGCCCGCCGTCGTCATTCCGGATTGAACGACATGTCGCCCGAACCAACCGTAAAGCGATAGGTGGCGGACTTATCACCATTCTCGAACTCGAGGCTCGAAATCGCCTCATCGTCGTAGCTATCCGGAAGGAAATCGCTCTCGAAGTCACCGCTACCCAGAGTAAGGCTCGCCGTAAAGCCCGTAGAGTTCGGAACCGTTACCTCCACATCGCCCGAGTCCACGCTTACGTTCATCGACTTCGCGGGGGCCTGGTAGAGCTCGAACGTCACATCGCCCGAACCGACCTCTGCACTGAGCGCATCAGTCACGCTGCCCGTAAACTCTACATCTCCCGCACCCAGGAAAAGGTCAAAACCATCACAGATGACACCGGCAATCTGCAAATCACCCGAGCCCACGTGCGCGTTGATCCCCTTCAGATGTTCGGCAACACGGCGCGGCAGCTCAACCGTAACCGAGCGATCGATTGCCTTGCCGTCATCACTGCCAAACTGGGAAACCTTGAGCGTCGAGTCCTCGACGGATGCGATGTGTTGCGCCGCGGCCTTGGAGGCATCCATACCCTTGGCAACGCGCCCCCGCTCGATAACGCGAGCCTTGTTGCCATCAACAACCTTGACGTCCACCGAAGCCGCATTGATATCGAAATCGAGGTAGCGGAACATATCGGCATCAAAAGTCGTGCTCGAAAGCTGCTGAGGCTGAGCGGAATAGCCGCCGCCATCGTTCATAAAATCGTCATCGTCAACCACATCGTCCCTACCGGACAAGCCGGATGCAATAGTGCCGAGATCCCACGGGCCATCAAAATGAATCAATGTCCGCGAAACGCCAAATACAAGCCCAACAATGAGCACAAACGCTCCGATGCCAACGCCCAAGCGTACCTTGGATTCATGCGAAAGCTTCATCATTCATCACCCTCTTTGGCGATCGGGCCAGCGGTAGTCGCGGTAGCCACGCCAGCATCAACCGCAGCGGAAGCATCCTGCACCTGAGTCCTAGCCGTCACCGGTGCCGAACCAACCTGAATATCCCCGCGTGCCCAATCGCCATCGAGTGCACGCGCCACCCAGTGATAGATGGGAATCGTAAAGAAGATCAGCGCGGCAAAGGGGCCGGCACCAAACGGGAACATCAGCAAAAAGAACAGCAGCCAACACACAGCCCAATACGGGAACGACTGGAACGGGCCCTTCACCGGAGTCGAGCCAACCGCACCGCCACTCGTCGCCTGCGCCGTAGCGGCATTGGCGGCCTGTGCACTCCAGCTTGCCGCTTGCGCCGCCTTGGCCGCAGCATCACTCGCCTGCGTTGCCGCCTCGGTAGCGCGTGCCGCCGCCTCGTGGGTACGGGCACGCTCCGCCGCCTCGGCCTCGCGCTGACGGGCGCGGTCCTCGTTCTCAAACTCGATATCGTCCTCGATCTCATCGCTCGGATTGAGCAGCTCATCCAGACTCACACCATAGAGCTTGGCGAGCGAAATCAGGTTCTCGGTATCGGGCGAGCTCTCCGCGCGTTCCCATTTACTGACCGCTTGGCGTGACAGTCCCAGCTTTCGCGCCAATCCTTCTTGGCTAAAGCCCTTGCTGCGGCGAAGGTCGGCGAGCCGCTGAGCAGTTTCTACATTCATGGTTCCTCCTATGCGATGCCAGCCGTGCCGCCGGACCGTTTTTGTTCTTAAGGCGCCTTGCACAGTTAAAAATCTATCCGCCACCGCCAAAAGCATGCCACCTATTCTAGTGAGATTTTTGACAACCGGCGGTTGCGGGCACATATGAGCTGCGGAAATGTGTCCAAACAAAGCAATGACCCACAGCTCGGTTGTCCCCGTTGCGGCGTTAACGGTAGTATGGTCGTACTGTTTATTCCGCACCGCCATCGGAGGGAGTTCCGCGCCGTGAACCGCGATTTCGCATCATCGCTCATCCAGCTCAACAATACGTTCTATCGCGAGCACTCCGCCTCCTTTTCCGATACGCGCCAAGCCCCGTGGCCCGGCTGGGTGCGCACCATGGACATCGCGCTCGAGCAGCTCGATGTGGCCACGATCGAGCATCCCGTCCGCGTCTTCGACCTTGCCTGCGGCAATATGCGATTCGAGAACTTTGCCGCCGGCGGGGCACTTGCCGCCAAGGGCGTCGACGGCGCAAACCCCTCGGCAGATGCTAGCTGCCCGTTTGAGTTCTATGGTGTCGACTCGTGCCAAGATCTGGCAATAGACGCCCACGGCCACGCCCTGCGCATTCCCAACCTGCACTTCCAGGAACTCGATGCGCTCGACGCCCTCATGAAGTTCAACCCCGCCGAGACGCCCGATGTGCTCTTTGACGCCCCGCTCGCCGACATCTCGGTCTGCTTTGGCTTTATGCACCACGTACCATCGTGCGAGTACCGCGTACGCGTGCTCGACGCCCTGGTGCGCCAGACGCGCCCAGGCGGCATCATCGCCATCAGCTTTTGGGAGTTTATGAACGACGAGCGCATGGCGCGCAAGGCCGTTCGCGCCGAAGCCCGCGCCGAGCTCACCCCGCCGTTTGAAAGTTACGATTCCGCGCAGTTTGAAGCCGGCGACCACCTCATTGGCTGGCAAAACGACCGCCACGCCTACCGCTATTGCCATCACTTTGACGATCAGCAGATCACCGACCTGGTGCGCGGCGTGCGTACGTTCTACAAGAGCGGCGAGGTCCCCGTGCGCGAGCTTGAGCGCTTCCATGCTGACGGTCGCAGCGGCGATCTCAACCGCTATGTGATTCTCAAGCGCCTGTAGGCACCGACGACTCGCCGTCGAGCCGCACCGCGTCTTTCGGGCAAACTATGCCCACCCCTTTTTCAACCCATTGACGGAACGCGCAGCAATACGTTCCATACTTATGACCAAGGAGCCTCATGGGAGCCGTCCACGTTCGCACGCCTAAGAACTTTGTGCTCGAGGAGCGCCTGGAGCGCTACACCGATGCGATTGAGACGAACCCCGAGGCATATGCCGGAGATTGGCGCGAGGCCTGTGCGCCCGCAGGCAGCAAGCCCTTCGAACACCTTCACCTGGATCTGGGCTGTGGCAAGGGAACGTACCTTGTAGAGCGCGCTCGCCGTGAGCCCAACACGCTCTTTATCGGCATGGACCAGGAACCCATCTGCATCGCCTATGCCGCACAGAAAATCTGCGAGCAGAAACTGACCAACGCACTCGTCCTGCCCCGAGGCGCCGCATCACTGCCGCAGCTATTTGCCGCAGGCGAGCTCGATGCCATCACCATCAACTTTCCCACGCCGCAGCCCAAGGCCAAGTACGCCAAAAAACGACTCGTCCACGTCGACCATTTGATGCTCTACCGCCCGCTCTTTGCAGCCGGCGCCACCGTCACGCTGCGCACCGACAGCAAGCCGCTGCGCGACTACGCCCTGGGACAGTTTGCCGCGGCAGGCTACGACACGCGCTGGGTAAGCGACGACGTCCGCCGCGACCATCCCGAGCATCCCGAGACCGAATATGAGTGCCGCACGCGCGAGATGGGTGCCGTTGTCTACGGCATTTGCGCCACACCCGGCGCACAGCCCAGTGACGATGAACTCACGGCGGGTCGCATGCAGGAGCAAAGTCTTGCCTGCTACCTGCCCGACGACCTTAATGAGCTCACGTACGTGCCCCTGGGCATGGAAGAGGCCGTCGAGAACTTTAAAAACCGCGCCCGCAAGGGCAAGAAGCGCCTGCCGCAAGAGTCCTAGGGGCTTTTGACAGTCGCTGCGCCGGTAACCAAACGCAAATAGGTGCCGACGAACGGCCCTCAAACCTAAGTGAGTAGACTTTTTGGCAATAGCCAAGCACAACCCGCATAGCGAAAACTAAAACCGCAGGTAGATCGCTTGCGCAAAAGTCGCGTGCTCGCGATATCGCAAAAAGTCTACTCACTTAGTCTGCGGCCGCCCCAAACAGCTGGGCAGAACGCCCATTTCCTGCATTTTCTCGCGCGCTGGCACCCCGCGCCGTCGCTACGCCATAATAGTTGGCGAACAAACGGCGAGAGAAAGCAACCACATGGCACATACCACGACAGATACCGCCGCCGGCACCGTCTCCGGTGCCGGCGCCGCCAGCTCATTCTCGGGCGGCACGGGAACCGAAGCCGAGTTCGGCTCGCTCGGCGCGCTCTCCCCCACCTGGTGGGAGCCCGAGGATGGCAGTGAGCCCGAACCGTGGCTCACGCCCGATCAGGCCTTCGAACGCTTCTTTGAATGGACGAGCGATCGCGGCATTGAGCTGTGGGATCACCAAGAAGAGGCCCTCATGGACCTAGCCGCCGGCGATCACGTCATTTTGGGCACACCGACCGGATCGGGTAAATCGCTCGTCGCACTGGGCATGCTCTTTATGGGCATGGCGCAGGGCAAACGTTGCTATTACACAGCCCCTATCAAGGCCCTGGTCAGCGAAAAGTTCTTCGATCTGGTACAGGTGCTCGGCCGCGATAACGTCGGTATGATCACCGGTGATACGCATATCAACACCAAAGCGCCCGTCATCTGCTGCACGGCAGAGATCCTTGCCAACGACGCACTGCGCGAGGGCGAGGACGCCGATGTGGGCTGCGTGGCCATGGACGAGTTTCACTACTTTGCCGACCCCGATCGCGGTTGGGCCTGGCAGGTGCCGCTGCTCACCCTGCCCCACACGCAGTTTATGCTCATGAGCGCCACGCTCGGCGATGTCACTGCCATCGCCGCCTCACTCGAGGAGCACACCGGCGCTGCTTGCGACTTGGTTGTCGACGCCCTGCGTCCTGTTCCGCTGAGCTACGACTATGTGACGACCTCCCTCGAGGGCACCGTCGAGCTCGCCATGCGCCGTGGCGAGGCCCCGCTCTATATCGTGCACTTTAGCCAGGATGCCGCCCTTGCGACGGCACAATCACTCGCCAATTTTGGCATCGCCAGCAAGGAGCAGCGCGAGGCCATCAAAGAAGCGGCAAAGGGGACGAGCTTCTCGACGGCCTTTGGCAAGATTCTCAAACGCCTGCTTGGATGCGGCGTCGGCGTGCACCATGCTGGCATGTTGCCGCGCTATCGCCTGCTGGTCGAGCGCTTGGCACAGCAGGGCCTGCTGCCCGTCATCTGTGGCACCGATACGCTCGGCGTCGGCATCAACGTACCCATCCACACCGTGGTGCTCACCGCACTCACCAAGTTCGACGGCTATAAGATGCGTCGTCTGCGCGCCCGCGAGTTCCATCAGATTGCCGGTCGCGCCGGCCGCTCGGGCTTCGATACCGAGGGCATGGTGATTGCCGAGGCACCCGAGCACGAGATCGAGAACGCCAAGCTCATGGCCAAGGCGGGCGACGACCCCAAGAAGCTCCGCAAGATTAAAAAGAAGAAGGCCCCCGAGGGCTTTGTCACCTGGAACAAGCAGACCTTTGAGCGCCTGATCGAGACGCAGCCCGAAACGCTCAAGCCGCGCCTGCGCATCACACACTCCATGGTGATTAGCGTGGTCGAGCAGGGCGGCGACGCCCGCGCCCGCGTGCACGACCTTATCGAGACAAGCCTGCAAACGCCCGAGGAAAAGGCCAAGCTCGAGGTTCGTGCCGACGAGATCTTCGCCACGCTCATCGACTCCGGCGTCGTCGTACGCACCGAGGTGCTGCCCGCACCCGACGCTCCGGCTGACGCCGCGCCGGACATCGACTACGCACTGACGGTCGACTTGCCCGAGGACTTTGCGCTCGACCAGCCGCTCTCGCCCTTTTTGCTTGCCGCGCTGGAGCTGCTCGACCCCGAGAGCGAGACCTATACCATGGACCTCATCAGCATGGTCGAGGCCACGCTCGAGGACCCCAAGCAGGTGCTCCGCGCCCAGGAGCGTGCCGCGCGCGACCGCGCCATGGCCGAGATGAAAGCCGATGGCGTCGACTATGAGGAGCGTCTGGAGCGCATTCAGGACGTCACGTACGAAAAGCCGCTCGAGGATTTGCTCGACGCCGCCTTTGACAAGTACTGCCAGGAAGTGCCCTGGGCAAACGACTACCAGCTCTCTCCCAAGAGCGTTCTGCGCGATATGCTGGAAAGCGCGAGCGATTTTAAGGGTTACATTCAAAAGCTCGGCATCGCTCGCTCCGAGGGCATTTTGCTGCGCTACCTGGCAGAGGCTTACCGTTCTCTCGACCGCACCGTACCCATCGAGAAGCGCGACGAGCGCCTGCGCGACATTATCTCGTGGCTGGGCTTTGTGGTGCGCTCGGTCGACTCGAGCCTGGTGGACGAGTGGGAGAACGCCGGCAACCCGGCAGCCCTCGATGCCGCGCCGCCACAGGGCATCGACGAGGTCGTTGCGGACCGTCGCGGCTGCACGCTGTTGGTGCGCAACGCACTCTTCCGCCGCGTGACCCTTGCCGCCCGCGAGCACGTTCGCGACCTGGGCGAGCTCGACGACGACTGGGGCATGGGCGAGATCCGCTGGCAAAAAGCGCTCGACGCTTACCACGAGCAGCATGAGGAGATCCTCACCGACGGAGATGCCCGCAGCTCGGCAATGTTTTCCATCGATGAGTCCGACGAGAAAACCGCGCACGTATGGCACGTGCACCAGATTTTTGCCGACGAGGATGGCGACCACGACTTTGGCATCATGGGCGATGTCGATCTGGACGACCCGGCATCCATCAATCTGTATGCGGCAACCTTTGAGGACAAGGACGTCATTGAAGATGCGATTTCCGATTACAACGAGGGCAAGGACGAGATGTCCCAGATCCAGTACACGGATTATGTGGGACTGATGATGTCCTCCGTCACCAAGATCATCAACACCATCACCTATGTGCTGATTGCATTCGTTGCCATTTCGCTGATCGTCTCCTCCATCATGATCGGTGTCATTACGCTGATCTCCGTCCAAGAGCGCACCAAGGAAATCGGTTTGAGAATGTCTGTCGGCGCCCGCGGCATCGACA
>UQNB01000019.1 GCA_900542235.1 uncultured Collinsella sp. | reverse complement strand
GCCATGGCAGCCCCCCCCCCACGGGCCCTGCCCGCCGCCCCCGCCGTGCGCGTCGGCTGGGTGGCCGAGAACGGTCCCGTGATTGTCGATGCCATTAGCGGCGTGACGGGCGCCGGTAAGTCCTGCAACGCCCGCACCCATTTTTGCAGCGCCGACGAGAACTTGGAGGCCTACGGCGTGGGCAAGCATCGCCACACGCCCGAGATTGAGCAAATCCTTGGCCTGACCGATCGCGTCGTCTTTACCCCGCACCTGGCACCGCTCAAGCGTGGTCTGCTCTCCACGGTGACGCTGCCGCTTACGCCGCAGGCTATCGATACCTTGACCCTTGAGGACGTTGTCGACCATTACAAGCAGTTCTACGCCGGTCGCACCTTCGTACGCGTACTCGATGCCGGTCAGCAGCCCAAGACGGCTTCGGTCGTCGGCACCAACGCCGCCCAGATCGGCCTCGCGCTCAACAAGCGCGCGGGCGTGCTGGTGGCGACGGGCGCCATCGACAATCTGTGCAAGGGCGCTGCGGGCCAAGCAGTCCAGTGCGCCAATATCGTCTTTGGCTTTGACGAGCGACGAGGCTTGCCCACAGTGGCGTGCCCGGTGTAGCACATTCGATTGTTAACGATTTGGTAGTCGGGCATCGAGTGGGGCGCCACTCTTAAGCTGGTCTCATGATCACGACTGGCATGGCGCACCAACCGATGTCCGTTTTTTGTTTGACATAAGGAGTCATAAAGACGATGAATACCGAGCTGTTTGATATCAAGATTCGCGCCGTCGAGGGTGGCGTTACGGCTGCGGCTGGTTTTAAGGCTGCAGGCATCCACGCTGGGTTCCGCAAGAACCCCGAGCGTCTGGATTACGCGCTCGTCGTGCCCGATAAACCCTGTCCCGGTGCTGGCGTGTTTACCACCAATCGCTTTTGCGCGGCGCCCGTGCAGGTGAGCCGTGCCAACCTGGGCGGTACCGACAAGGGGTACGGTATCATCGCCGGCATTTCGGTCAACTCTGGCAATGCCAACGCCGCCACGGGTGAGACCGGCCTTGCATGCGCGCGCGAGACGTGCAGCATCGCATCGCAGGTCATCGGCTGCGAGCCTCAGCAGATTCTGGTTGCCTCCACGGGTGTAATTGGCCAGATTCTGCCGATCGACACGTTTGAGACCGCCATTCCTGCTGCCTACGAGGCGCTCTCCGCCCACGGTGGCGCCGATGCCGCTCGCGCCATCATGACGACCGACACGCACTCCAAGGAGTACGCCGTGTCCTACGTCAGTGAGGCTGCGGGTCATGCGGGCAATGTCTATACGGTAGGCGGAATGTGCAAGGGCTCGGGTATGATCATGCCCAACATGGCCACCATGATCGCAGTTATCACCACCGATGCTCCCGTCGAGCCTGCGGCACTTCATGCCCTGCTGCTCTCGACCGTCAAGCAGACCTTTAACAAGGTAACGGTCGATTCCGACACCTCGACCAACGACACCTGCATCATGCTTGCCTCCGGCGCCGCTGCCGCAGATGCCGAGCCGATCGTCGAGGGCTCCAATGCCTTTGACGAGTTGGCATTTGCCGTGCACGAGGTGTGCGAGAGCCTGGCGCGCAATATCGCCGCCGATGGTGAGGGCGCATCCAAGCTTGTTACGGTCAACGTTACCGGCGCCGCTAACGACGAGGAGGCCGATATCGCCGCCCGTGCCGTTGCCAACTCGCCGCTCGTTAAGACCTGCATCGCCGGCCACGACTGCAACTGGGGCCGCGTTGCTATGGCGCTTGGCAAGTGCGGCGTGAAGTTTAATCAGGAAGACGTTTCCATCGACATGATGGGCATGCCTGTCTGTCGCGACGGTCTGACTGTTCCCTTTGACGAGGACGAGGCTCTACGACGTTTTGAGGCGCCCGAGATCGTGATCTCGGCCGACCTGGGCGCAGGCGACGCGGCAACGACCGTGTGGACCTGCGACCTCACGCATGAGTACATCTCCATCAACGGCGACTACCGTTCCTAGATTCCAGGCACGCTGCGTATCTTGCCGCGATTGCGGACAGCGGAGCACGGCGCGATAACGATACGAAAGACGAGGCAGATTATGAAATTCGCACGCGATTGTCGTTCGAGTGAATCCAACGAAGCAACCGCGCAGCTGCTGTTCGAAGCGCTGCCGTGGATTAAGAACCTGACCGGCAAGACGGTTGTTATCAAATATGGCGGAGCCGCCATGGTTGATGAGCAGCTGCGCCGCGACGTGATGAGCGACATCGTCCTGCTCAAGATCATCGGCATGCGCCCTGTTATCGTGCACGGTGGCGGCAAGGCCATCAACGAGGCGCTTAGCCACTACGACATCCCCGTCGAGTTTATGAACGGCCAGCGCGTGACCACGCCGGCGACCATGGATATCGTGCGCGAGGTGCTGGGCGGCAAGGTCAACCAGGAGCTGGTCGCGGCGCTCAACCATCACGGCAACCTGGCCGTGGGCGTTTCGGGCAGCGATGCCGGTACGCTCATCGCCGAGCCGCTCGACCCCGAACTCGGCCGCGTAGGCAAGGTCACGCACGTCAACACCGACTATATCGAGCGCCTGCTCGATAGCGAGTACATCCCCGTCATCGCTACCGTCGCGGCGGGGGAGGACGGCGGTTTCTTCAACATCAACGCCGATACCGCCGCCGGTGCCGTTGCGGCGGCGCTGCATGCGCATAAGGCGATCTTTTTGACCGACGTCGACGGCCTGTACAAGGACTTTAGCGATAAAGACTCACTCATCTCCAACCTAACGCTCGACGAGGTTAACGAAATGCTCTACGGCGGCGAGGTCGATAAGGGCATGATTCCCAAGCTGCGTGCGGCCGTCGATGCGCTTGCCGGCGGCGTATTTCGCGCTCACATCATCAACGGCACCACGCCGCATTCGCTGCTGCTGGAGCTGCTGACCGATGCCGGCGTCGGCACCGTGATCCATTCCACCGAGACGGCTTACGAGTTCGATACGCATCCGCATCCGCTTTCGACGTTTGCTGCGCGTCTGACCGAGAACCTCGACGAGGTCGAGAAGCTTCAGACAGTCTAACTGACCCGCAGCCGCCCCATTTCTGCACCCATAGGCCTGCGCCGTCCGGCGCTCAACGAAAGGCATCCCATGTCACTTGCAGCTCAGCAATCGCTTGAATCCCATTACGTTATGCATACCTTTGGCCGCTCTCCGGTCGAGTTTGTCGAGGGTCACGGCATGAAGCTCACCGGCGACGATGGTCGTGAGTACCTCGACTTTCTTGCCGGCATCGGCGTGTGCAGCCTAGGTCATGGCGACCCGGCTGTGCTCTCGGCGCTCGAGGCACAGACCAAAAAGCTCATGCATGTCTCCAATTACTTCTACATCGAGCAGCGTGGACAGGTCGCGGCGCTGCTGTCCAAGCTTGCCAACGACGACTTAGATGGTGCACGCGTGCTTGCCGATGCCATTGCCGCCGGCGATGAGACCACGGCAGCTGCTCTTGGTGCCCCGGCTGCGGATGAGCAGGTTTGGGAGACCTTCTTTGCCAACTCCGGCGCCGAGGCCAATGAGGGCTCGATGAAGCTTGCGCGCCTGTACGCCAAGCGTGCCGGTAACGGCGGCAACACTATCGTGTGCATGCGCGGCGGCTTCCACGGCCGTACGCTCGAGACCATTGCCGCCACCATGCAGGATTGGCTGCAGGATAGTTTCCGCCCGCTGCCGGGTGGCTTTGTGGCCTGTACGCCCAACGATATCAATGAACTGCGTGCGATCTTTAAGCAGCTGGGGAGCGAAATTTGTGCCGTGATGCTCGAGCCGATCCAGGGTGAGAGTGGCGTGCACCCCATGACCGAGGAGTTTATGGCGGCAGCGCGCGACCTGGCACACGAAGTGGGCGCCGTGCTTATAGCCGACGAGGTCCAGTGCGGCATCTTCCGCTCCGGCAAGCCGTTTGCATTCCAAACCTATGGCGTGGAACCCGACATCATGAGCCTTGCCAAGGGCATTGCCGATGGCGTGCCCATGGGTGCCGTCGTAGCAAAGAAGGAGATTGCCGACGTGTTTAAGCCGGGCGACCACGGCTCGACCTTTGGCGGTAGCTGCTTGGCTGTCGCGGCGCGCGCCGCGACGCTCTCCGCGCTCGTGCGCGGCGATTATGCCGACCATGCTGCCAAGGTAGGCGCCTATATGGAGGCAAAGCTCGCCAAGCTGCCGAACGTGACCGAGGTGCGTGGCCGCGGCTTGATGCTCGGCTGTGATTTGGATGATGCCGCGGGCGACGCGCATGATATTGTTGCCCGCGCGCTGGCCGCCGGTGCCGTGATTAACGCTACGGGTGCCCATACGCTGCGTTTCCTGCCGCCGCTCGTCTGCGAGGAATCCGACGTGGACAGTCTGATCGAGATTCTGTCGGGTGTCTTGGGCTAACGCGGCGCAATAACTCAATTTGAACCGGGTTCCGGACTGTGGACGTGCCATATGCGGCACGATTCAGCGGTCTGGAGCCCGTTTTGCCTTAGATTTGCTAAGGCGGGGAGACCTGCTGGTCAAAAAACATCAAATATGAGTACTGTTACCGATTTGGTAACAGCAATTTTGGACTAATAAGGCCAGATAGCTAGTCGAAATGGCGATGAATGTACGATTTTGATCCAATTGCTAGTCCTTATAATGGACATATGTTGCGTAACTTAAGCAAATATTATCTTCTGACATGTTGTAAGCAAGGTAGCAGTACTCATTTTTGCCATTTTCTGGCCACGGCCTTTGTGACAGACGTGCTGGCGGGTTCGAATCCCTCTGCACTGGGCCCAAAAAGGAAAGGCCCCCATCGCTGGGAGCCTTTTCAATCAAGTGGTGGGCGATGAGGGATGTCGCGTGCGGCTGACGCCGCCCGCTCTCGCTTCGGGCCTACGGCCCTCGCGTGCTGCGCTGGAAAACGCTTCGCGTTTCCTCAGCTCCGCACCCTTTCGGGTTCGAATCCCTCTGCGATGGGCCCAAAAATGAAAGGCCCCCATAGCTGGGAGCCTATCAAATCAGTGGTGGGCGATGAGGGATTCGAACCCCCAGCCTTGTGCGTGTAAAGCACCTGCGCTAACCGTTGCGCCAATCGCCCGTGCGGAGAGAGTATAGCAAAACAATCGCCTCATTCACCTCATATCCATTAAAGGTAACCGGCGCGTGTCGGCGCGGAGCTGATTCAGTTGAGATTGCCTGAACATTCCGCCCCTCTTTACGCCCTCGGGTATACTCAAAAGCTACTGATTCGATTTGATACCCAGCAACAGCAGAGGGGATAGTATATGTGCGGTTTTGTCGGTTTTGTCGGTGGGACGGATAACCAATCCGAGGTGCTCACCAAGATGATGGACCGCATCGTCCATCGTGGTCCCGACATGGGCGGCCAGTTTATCGACGGCCGCGTTGCCCTGGGCTTCCGCCGCCTGTCGATCCTCGACCTGACCGAGGCCGGCGCTCAGCCCATGGCCAATGAGGACGGCAGCGTCGTTATCGTCTTCAACGGCGAGATCTACAACTTCCAGGAGCTTCGCTCCGAGCTCGAGGCCAAGGGCTATAAGTTCCACTGTGGAGCCGACACCGAGAGCCTCCTGCACGGCTACGAGGAGTGGGGCGAGGCCGTACTCGATCGCCTGCGCGGCATGTACGCCTTCGTCATCTGGGACAAGAAGAAGAACAAGCTTTTTGGCGCCCGCGACATCTTTGGCATCAAGCCGCTCTACTACTATCCCATGGCCGATGCGGGCGACGGCGCGCCGGGCGTGCTCTTTGGCTCCGAAATCAAGAGCTTCCTGGACTACCCGCACTTCCACAAGGCGGTCAACAAAAAGGCCCTGCGTCCGTACATGACGCTGCAGTATTCGGCAACCGAGGAGACCTTCTTCGAGGGTGTCTACAAGCTGCCGCCGGCGCATTACTTTACCGTAGACATCCCGACCGGCAAGATGAACATCGAGCGCTACTGGGATTGCGATTACTCTGCCGTCGAGAAGCCGTTCGAGGAGTACGTCGACGAGCTGGATGAGGTCGTGCACGAGAGCGTCGAGGCCCATCGCATCGCCGACGTTAAGGTCGCGTCGTTCCTCTCCGGCGGCGTCGACTCCAGCTACATCGCCGCTTGCCTCATGCCCGACAAGACCTTCTCGGTGGGCTTCGATTACAAGAATTTCAACGAGACTAACTACGCCAAGGAACTTTCCGATAAGCTCGGCGTCGAGAATGTCCGCAAGATGATTACCGCCGACGAGTTCTTCGGTGCGCTCGAGGACATCCAGTATCACATGGACGAGCCGCAGTCCAACCTGTCGTCTGTGCCGCTGTGGTTCTTGGCCGAGATGGCGCGCAAGGACGTTACCGTCGTGCTTTCGGGCGAAGGCGCCGACGAGCTCTTTGGCGGCTACGCCTATTACGAGGATACGGTCCCGGTCCGCAAATACAAAAAGATGGTGCCGCTGCCCATTCGTCGCGCGCTCGGTAACCTGGCGCTGCATATGCCGTACTTCAAGGGACATAACTTCCTGGTCAAGGGTGCCGAGATCCCCGAGAAGTCGTTCCTGGGACAGGCTCTGGTATGGCCGGAGCGCGAGGTCGACGGCGTGCTCAAGCCCGAGTACAACACCGGCGATGGCGCCTTCGAGCTTGCCGCTCCCATCTATGCGCGCGTGAAAGGTCAGCCCGAGCTGGTCAAGAAGCAGTACCTGGACATGAACATGTGGCTCCCAGGCGACATTCTGCTCAAGGCCGACAAGATGTGCATGGCGCACTCGCTGGAGCTGCGCGTGCCCTTCCTGGACCGCAAAGTCATGGAGTTCGCCGAGCACATTCCCGATCGCTACCGCATCAACGAGAACGGCAACAAACAGGTACTCCGCCACGCTGCCAACAAGTCGCTGCCCGATGAGTGGGCCACCCGTCCCAAGGTGGGCTTCCCGGTGCCGATTGTCTACTGGCTGCGCGAGCAAAAGTGGTACGACTATGTCAAGGAGTACTTCACCGCGCCGTGGGCAAGCGAGTTCTTCGATACCGACGAGCTCATGCACCTGCTCGATCTGCACTTTGCGGGCAAGGGCGATTTCCAGCGCAAGATCTATACGCCGCTCGTGTTCCTGGTGTGGTACAAGCGCTTCTTTATCGACGAGGACCAGCCCGCTGTTCAGGCTGCCTAGCCTCGGCTTACGAACGCCTGCGCGTAACGGCTCCTCCGGGAGCCGTTTTTGCGTGGTGCGTTTCAGTTACTATAAAAACCGTCCCTGCCAAATGGCTGAGAAAGGTGAAAGATGCACCATTCGGATTCCGCGACCGTGACCACGGTCGATACGCTTGCCACGCTTCTCGATGTGTGCGGCGAGCTGCGCGCGTCAGAGCAGGTTGACGAGCGTGCCGTGACCGGCTGCTCGTTTGATTCGCGTACGGTCTCGGCGGGTGACGTGTTCTTTTGCAAAGGCACTGCCTTTAAGCCCGCGTTTTTGAGCATGGCGCTCGATGCGGGCGCCGTCGCATTTGTGTGCGAGGAGTCGCTGGTCGAGTCTCTGGAGCCGCTGGCGCAGGAGAGCGGTGCTGCGATGCTGGTTGTTGATAGCGTTCGCACGGCCATGGCCCTGTTGCCGCCGGAGGTCTACGACCGTCCCGACCACGACGTCAAGATCGTGGGTATCACCGGTACCAAGGGAAAGACCACGACCGCTTTTATGCTCCAGTCCATCATCAAAGCGGCGGGCGAGTCCTGCGGCATGATCGGCTCAGTGAACACCGACGATGGTATCGAGTGCTACGAGAGCACCAATACTACGCCCGAGGCCCCAGAGGTCTGGCGCCATATCGCCAACTGCCGCACGTCAGGTCGCCAGTCCATGGTCATGGAGGTCTCGAGCCAGGCGCTCAAGTACCAACGCGTCGAGAATCTGCCGTTTGACGTGGCGTGCTTCCTCAACATCGGCCGTGACCACATCTCACCGATCGAACACCCCACGTTTGAGGATTATTTTGAGAGCAAACTCAGGATCTTTGACCAGGCAAAGACCGCCGTGGTGAATCTGGGCACCGAAGAGGTTGACCGTGTGTTGGAGGCAGCGTCGACGGCCGAGCGCTTGGTGACCGTTGGCGTCGAGCATCCCGAGGCAAGCCTGTGGGCGAGCGATGTGCGCATGGTCGGCTTTAACATCGAGTTTAACCTGCATGGCCTGTGTGCCGACGAGTCCGAGGCGGGGGAGAAGGTCCTGCTGGGCATCGCGGGCGACTTTAACGTGGAAAACGCGCTGGTCGCTATCGCCGCTGCGCGCGAGATCGGCATCGGTATCGAGGCTATCAAGAAGGGCCTCTCCAAACTGCGTGTGCCGGGCCGTATGGAGGTCGTGGAGTCGAAGGACGGCCGCGTGATCTGCGTCGTTGACTATGCGCACAACCAGCTTTCGTTCCGTTCGCTTTTCTCGTCGGTCAAGCGCGCGTTTCCCGCTAGTCCAGTCATTGCAGTGTTTGGCGCTGCCGGCGGCAAGGCGCAGGAGCGCCGCGAGCAGCTTCCGCGCGAGGCCGCACCATATTCCGACCTGATGATCTTTGCCAACGAGGACCCGGCTCACGAGGACCCGATGAAGGTCTGTCGCGAGCTTGCCGAGCATGTTCCCGACGATACGCCGAACAAGATCATCCTCGACCGCGAAGCCGCTGTGCATGCGGCGTTCAAGGCGGCGCGCGAGGAGTACGTCAACCCCGATGCTCCCACCATTGTCTTGCTGCTGGCAAAGGGTGACGAGGAGCTCATGCACGTGGGCGACGAGTTCGTGCCCATCGAGAGCGACCTTTCGCTGGCCAATCGCCTGATCGATGTTACCCAGTTTGACTAATGAACCATGATGGCGGCGGCGCCCTGAGTGCGCTGTCGCCATAAGCGTGTTCCCTCAATCAAAACATGCCGTCCAAGTCCAAACCCTTCTACGTAAACGGAGTAACCATGTCCCACAACACCTTGCCGACCGTTGCCGAGCTTTCGGGCGAGATGCGCGAGCGCTTGGCCAAGGTCAAGTACGTCTTTACCGACCTGGATGCCACGATGCTCGCGCCCGGCTCGTGCGTGCTGCGCGACAACGACGACAACCCCTCGACCAAACTCGTCGAGGCCGTCGTGGCGCTCGCTCGCGCTGGCATTCAGGTGGTTCCCACCTCGGGCCGCAACCGTACCATGATCCACGAGGACGCGCGCGTGCTCGGCCTCAACTCCTACATTGGTGAGATGGGCGGCCTGGTCATGTACGACCTCAAAGCCAACGATTGGGAGTATCTGACTGGCGACATGCCTTACGACCCCGCCTGCGGCCTTACTCCGCACCAGGTGATCGAGCAGACCGGCGTGTGCGAGAAGATTCTTGCCCGCTGGCCGCACAAGATCGAGTATCACAACGACATGTCGACCGGCTACAAGTACCGCGAGGTCACCGTCGGCATGCGCGGCGATGTGCCCGACAATGAGGTCCAGGCCATCCTGGACGAGGCCGGCTGCGGCCTGGTGTGGGCCTGTAACGGTCACCTGACGCATCTGTCCAAGCCGACGACGCTCGAGCTCGATCGCGTCGAGGACGGTCGCGCGTTTAACATCAATCCCGCCGGCCTCAACAAGGGCGTTGCCATCGCGCGCTTCTGCGAGCACCTGGGGATCGAGCGCGAGGAGACGCTCGCGCTCGGCGATTCCGAGTCCGACTTCTACATGGCCGATCACGTGGGCACGTTCTGCCTGGTCGAGAATGGCCTGACGAGCGCCGGTGCGCCCGAGTTCCTGGCTGCTTGCGAGAACGCTTTCGTTACGCGCGGCAAAATTGTCGACGGTTGGGCGGCGACGGCAGAGCTGCTGGTCGCGGCGCGTTCGTAGCGCGGCGTCGCCGCACTTGGACATGTCTTTTCGAGAGAGACTGGTGAGGTAATGTCCGATATCGAGAATCCGACAGGCGACACGCGCCCGATTGGCGTGTTCGATTCTGGTTTGGGCGGTCTGACGGTTGCGCGCGCCATCGCGACGGTGCTGCCGCGCGAGTCCGTCTACTACTTCGGCGACACCAAACGCTGCCCCTACGGCACGCGCACCGAGGATGAGGTGCGCTCGTTTGCGTTGCAGGCGGGCCGTTGGCTGTCGAAGCACGACGTCAAGATTATGGTCATCGCCTGCAACACGGCGACAGCTGCGGCCTTGCGTCTGGCCCAGCAGGTGCTCGACGTTCCCGTGATCGGCGTGATCGCGCCGGGTGCCCGTGCGGCAATCAACAGCACCCGCACGCGTCGCGTGGGCGTGCTCGCCACCAACCTCACCATTCGCTCGGGCGCTTACACGCGCGCCATTCAGGACCTAGATGCCGGCGTCGACGTATACGGCTGCCCCGCCTCGAGCTTTGTCGAGGTTGTCGAACACGAGCTCGCCTCGGGTGCGCATCTGCAAGAGCAGTGGCTTGAGAACGAGGACATCTTCGATACGCCTGCCGTGCGTGCGCTGGTGGGTGCCACGGTTGAGCCACTGCGCGACCACGGTATCGATACCGTGGTGCTCGGCTGTACGCATTTTCCGCTGTTGGTGGGACCTATCCGCCATGCGCTGGGGCCTGGGGTACGCGTCGTGAGTTCCGCCGAGGAGACCACGCGCGAGCTGACCGATATCCTCACGCGCCGCGAGCAGCTGGCGGGCGTCGCCGCCGAGCCGCAGCATCGTTTTGCCACGACGGCCGATAACATTGCCGAGTTTGCGGTGGCGGGCAGCTTTATCTTTGGTCAGCCGCTCAAGAGCATTGAGCATATCGATATCGATGAGCTGAAATAGATGTAAGGCCGCCGTCAGAGCCTTCGCCACACCTTTTGCCGAAAGGATTTTTCTATGGAGTACATGCAGGTCAACCGCGCCAACGGTCGCGCCGCCAACGAGTTGCGCCCCGTTAAGCTCACCCGTGGCGTCATGAAGCACGCCCACGGCTCGTGTTTTGCCGAGTTCGGTGACACGCGCGTGTTGTGCGCCGCCACAATCGAGGAGGGCGTGCCGGGCTGGCGAAAGGGAGCTAAGGTCGGCTGGGTGACCGCGGAATACGCCATGCTGCCGGCGTCGACCGGCAAGCGCTGCAAGCGCGAGCACGCCAACCGCAAGGGTCGCTCCATGGAGATCGAGCGCCTCATTGGCCGCAGCCTGCGTACCGTCGTCAACATGAAGGCGCTCGGCGAGTACACCGTCACCGTCGACTGCGATGTGATTCAGGCCGATGGCGGCACGCGTACAGCGAGCATCACCGGCGCCTGGGTGGCGCTGCACGACGCCCTCGCCATGTGGGTCGAGGCGGGCAAGATCGAGCGCATCCCGCTTACCGGCCAGGTGGCTGCAATCTCCATGGGCGTTGTCGACGGCAATACGCTGCTTGACCTCGATTATTCCGAGGACAGCCATGCCGAAGTCGACATGAACCTCGTCGCCACCGACACCGGTGAGATGATCGAGCTCCAGGGCACTGGCGAGCAGGCGCCCTTTGACCGTAAGCGCCTCAACGCCCTGCTCGACCTGGGCGACAAAGGCATCGCCGAGCTCATCGAGCTTCAGCGCCAAGCCATCGCCTAACCTGCCAAAAAGGGACAGGTTTATTTTGGCAGGTTTTATCTGGGAAAACGTCGAAGTATAAGACTGCCGTTGATTGAGAGGGGAGAGGCGGAGGCCCTCGTCGCCCTCGGCGCGGCATTGCTATAGAGACAAGGAGACCACTCATGGCACTTGAGAAGATCGACATCGACACCCTCGACCCGGCGGCGACCATTGTCGTGGCAACGGGCAACGCCCATAAGCTCACCGAGATCGAGGCCATTTTAGGCAAGGTCATGCCCGAGGTTCGCTTTGTGGCGCTCGGCCAGCTGGGCGATTTTGAGGACCCCGAGGAAAACGGCACGACGTTTTTGGAGAACGCCATCATCAAGGCGCAGGCTGCCGTCGAAGAGACGGGGCTCATGGCCATCGCCGACGATTCTGGCTTGGTCGTCGACGCGCTTGACGGCGAGCCGGGCGTGTATAGCGCGCGCTATGCGGGCGTGCACGGAGACGATGCCGCCAACAACGCCAAGCTTCTCGTTAACCTGGAAGGCGTGGCGGACGAGGACCGCACCGCGCGCTTTATGAGCGTCGTTGCGCTTATCGACACGGATGGTCTGGTCACCTATGGCGAGGGCGCCTGCGAGGGCGTTATCGCACACGAGGGCCGCGGCGATCACGGCTTTGGCTATGACCCGCTGTTCCTGCCGGTCGACACGCCGGGCAAGACCATGGCCGAGCTGACGGCGGACGAGAAGAACGCCATCAGCCATCGTTTCCACGCGCTCGAGCATCTGTCCGCCAAACTGACGGGCGAGGAGTAGGCCGTGCGTGCGGTGGTGCAGCGCGTACTCAACGCCGGCGTGACGGTCGACGGCGAGTGCGTGGGCAAAATTGGGCGCGGCTATCTGGTGCTGCTGGGCGTGGGCCACGGCGACACGCGCGCCGAGGCCGATAAGCTGTGGGGCAAGCTCCGCGGCTTGCGCATTAACGAGGACGAGAACGGCAAGACCAACCTGGCACTTGCCGATGTCGACGGCGAGGTTCTCGTAGTGTCGCAGTTCACGCTGTTCGCCGATTGCCGTCACGGCCGCCGCCCATCGTTTACGGATGCCGGCGCCCCCGATGTCGCCAACGAGCTCTACGAGTACTTCCTGACGCTCGTTCGTCAAGATGTCGAACACGTGGCGCATGGCATCTTTGGCGCCGATATGAAAGTCGACCTCGTCAACGACGGCCCATTCACCATCGTCCTCGATACCGACAATCTGTAAGTAGCCAAATTAGCTACTTGCGCGTGGTCGCAACAGGGTGCTATAGTATTAGAGTTTTGTCTATCTTAGGGGTATTATCCCCTTTTTGAATTGCACCTTCTGGAGGCCCTGTTCATGGAAGAGATGGAAGTCAATCACGTCGACGACATCCACGAGAAGCTGACCGATATGGTGGGCGATCGCGTCAAGGTGAAGGCCAACATGGGCCGCACCCGCGTCGTCGAGCGCATGGGCACCATCAAGAGCGTCCACCCCGCCGTCTTTATCGTCGAGGTTGACGAACGTCGCGGCCGCAAGTCGCGTCAGTCCTACCAGTATATCGATGTCCTCACCGGGCAGGTCGAGCTGTTCGACCCCGAGAGCGGTGAGCACATTTTTACCCCGCTCGGCAATCAGCTCGAGGAGCACTAACGGTGACCGATCGGTCCCTGACTCTTTCCGCGCCGGCAAAGATTAACCTCTACCTGGGGGTTCATACCGAGCGCGATGACCGCGGCTACCACAGGGTCGATTCCCTGATGGCAGCCGTCGGTCTTTCCGATTCCGTGACGGTCGCGCCGGCGCAGGCGCTGACCGTCCAGACGGTTCCGGCATCAGATTTTCCCATGCAAAAGAATACGGCGTATCGGGCTGCGGTTGCTATGGCCGAGCATTATGGTTGCGAGGCAAACATCTGCGTGACGATTGAGAAGCGCATTCCATTGTGCGCCGGCTTGGGCGGCCCCTCGACGGACGCGGCCGCGGTCATTGTCGCCTTGGCGGAGCTCTGGGGAATTGATCGCACCGACCCCGCGCTCGACGACATTGCGCGGGGTATTGGTGCTGACGTCCCGTTCTTTTTGCACGCGAGCCTTGCGTTCTACGTAGGTGGGGGAGACGTGCTGGCAACTGAGTATCCCGCGCTGCCCGCAACGCCCGTCGTGTTGGTCAAGCCGCGCGAGGCAAGCGTTTCAACAATTGAAGCCTATCGACGTTTTGACGAGGCTCCGGTGCCTGCAGACAAGCCCGGCGCGATAGCTTCTGCCTTGCATGCTGGTGATGCCGAGACGGCATATGCGCTCATCCATAACAACCTAGGTGTCATTTCCGCACAGATGGAGCCGCAGATTCAAATGGTTCTCGATTGGCTGCGTAAACAGGACGGCACCGTTGCTGTAGATGTGTGCGGATCGGGTGCCTGCTCATTTGCCATTTGCGACACCGCCGCCACGGCCGAAAGGCTTGCCGACGCTGCCCTGCAAAACGGCTGGTGGTCCTGCGCGACGGAGCTCATTCCCAACACGGTTCGCATCGAAGTGCCAAAGAAGTAAAAATTTCTCTAGCACACGACGGAAATCTTTGTTACTATAGTCGAGCTAACGGGTTGTGGCTCAGTTTGGTAGAGCACTGCGTTCGGGACGCAGGGGTCGCTGGTTCAAATCCAGTCAACCCGACCAGAGCATGAGGAGGGACCGCTTCTTGCGGTCCCTTTTTTTAGCTATTGTTGTGATACCGCGATACCCGCGGTATACTCATTCGAGCTTGTCTCGCTGTATTGTGGAGGTCTACATGTTTGGACTGAGGGCTCCTGAGCTCATCATTATTCTCGTCGTTGTCCTGATTATCTTCGGGCCCAAGAACCTGCCGAAGCTCGGCAAGTCCCTCGGCTCTACCGTCAAGAATATCCGCGAGGGTATGGAGGGCGACGATAAGGCCGAGACCAAGCAGGCCGAGGAGGTCGTGGTCGAGCAGTCCGAGGAGGACAAGGAGATCGCTGAGCTCGAGGCCAAGCTCGCTGCTGCCAAGAAGAAGCAGGCAGAGGACAGCGACGCGGACGCAGAGTAGTCCCATCCCTTTGGGGTGAGCACCTGACCGGCTTGCCCGCAGGCTAGCCGGTCTTTTTCGTTTTGTTGACAGTTGATTGTTTGATCAGAGTTGGGGAGATATCCGTATGGACGCAAGCCAGATCGTACTGACCGCTGAGGGCCGCCAGAAGCTCGTCGAGGAGCTCGCTTGGCGTGAGGGCGATTACGCCAAGGAGATCGTCGAGGACATCAAGGAAGCCCGCGCGTTCGGCGACCTTTCGGAGAACTCCGAGTACGATGCCGCCAAGGACAAGCAGGCCCAGAACGCCGCTCGTATTGCCGAGATCCAGGCCATCCTTGCCAACGCTCAGGTTGCTGCCACCACAGGTGATCTGACCGTCTCCATCGGTTCCACCGTTTCTCTGATTGATCCCAACGGTGAGGTCATGGAAGTCACGCTCGTCGGTACCACCGAGACCAACTCGCTCGAGCACAAGATTTCCAACGAGTCTCCGGTCGGCCACGCCATCATCGGTCACGGCGAGGGCGACTCCGTCGAGGTCGTTACGCCTTCCGGCAAGACTCGCGTCTACACCATCGCCAAGATTGCACGCTAGACCACGGTCCCGCGTAAAGGTATGTTTTCGCTCCCTGGGACCGAATCCTGGGGAGCGTTTTAGTTTGAGGAGCTAACTTATGGCAGAGAACCAGAACGCCGCAGATCAGGCATCGACGCTCAACGACGAGCGCGCCACCCGCCTGGCCAAGCGCGCCGCCCTGTTCGAGGCGGGCCAGAACCCCTATCCCGAGCACTCTGAGCTTGAGGACTACGTTGCCGATATCGAGGCTAAGTACGCCGAGCTTGCCGATGGCGAGGACACCGAGGACGTCGTGAAGATCGCCGGCCGCGTGGTCGCCAAGCGCGGTCAGGGCAAGATCATGTTCATCGTCGTGCGCGATGCGACTGCCGAGATTCAGCTGTTCTGCCGCATCAACGACATGGACGAGGCTGCCTGGAATACGCTCAAGTCCCTCGACCTGGGCGACATCTTGGGCGTGACCGGCGTGGTTGTGCGCACCCAGCGCGGCCAGCTTTCCGTTGCCCCTAAGAGCGCGACCCTGCTTTCCAAGGCCGTTCGTCCGCTGCCCGAGAAGTTCCACGGTCTTTCCGACAAGGAGACCCGCTATCGCCAGCGCTATGTCGACCTGATCGCCAACGACGACGTTCGCGAGACCTTCCGTAAGCGTTCGCAGATTCTCTCCACCTTCCGTCGCTTTATGGAGTCCGACGGCTACATGGAGGTCGAGACCCCCATCCTGCAGACCATCCAGGGTGGTGCCACGGCCAAGCCGTTCATTACCCACTTCAACGCGCTCGATCAGGAGTGCTACCTGCGTATTGCCACCGAGCTGCACCTCAAGCGCTGCATCGTCGGTGGTTTTGAGCGCGTGTTCGAGATCGGCCGCATCTTCCGTAACGAGGGCATGGACCTTACCCACAACCCCGAGTTCACCACGATGGAGGCCTACCGTGCCTTCTCCGACCTCGAGGGCATGAAGGCGCTCGCCCAGGGTGTCATTAAGGCGGCTAACAAGGCCATCGGCAACCCCGAGGTCATCGAGTACCAGGGCCAGACCATCGACCTTTCTGGTGAGTGGGCCAGCCGTCCCATGACCGACATCGTCTCCGACGTGCTCGGCAAGCAGGTCACCATCGACACGCCGGTCGAGGAGCTCGCTGCCGCAGCACGCGAGAAGGGCCTGGAGATCAAGCCCGAGTGGACTGCTGGCAAGATCATCGCCGAGATTTACGATGAGCTGGGCGAGGACACCATCGTCAACCCCACGTTCGTGTGCGATTACCCCATCGAGGTCAGCCCGCTTGCCAAGCGCTTTGAGGACGATCCGCGCCTGACGCACCGCTTTGAGCTGGTTATCGCCGGTCACGAGTACGCCAACGCGTTCTCCGAGCTCAACGACCCGGTCGACCAGGCCGAGCGCTTTGCCGCCCAGATGGCCGAGAAGGCTGGCGGCGACGACGAGGCCATGGAGTACGACGAGGACTACGTGCGCGCCCTCGAGTACGGTATGCCTCCCGCGGGCGGCATCGGCATCGGTATCGACCGCGTGGTCATGCTGCTCACCAACCAGGCTTCCATCCGCGACGTGCTACTGTTCCCGCACATGAAGCCCGAGAAGGGTTTCCAGTCCGGTGCCGCTGCCGCCAAGGCTGCCGAGGCCGGCAACGCCGCGAGCCCGTTCGTCAAGCCGCTCAAGCCCACGGTTGATTACTCCAAGATCGCCGTCGAGCCGCTGTTTGAGGAGTTCGTCGACTTTGATACCTTCTCCAAGAGCGATTTCCGCGCTGTGAAGGTCAAGGCGTGCGAGGCCGTCAAGAAGTCCAAGAAGCTGCTGAACTTTACGCTCGACGACGGCACTGGCACCGACCGCACCATCCTCTCCGGCATTCACGGTTATTATGAGCCCGAGGACCTGGTCGGCAAGACTCTGCTCGCCATCACCAACCTGCCTCCGCGCAAGATGATGGGTATTCCCAGCTGTGGCATGCTCATCAGCGCTATCCACGAGGAGGAGGGCGAGGAGCGTCTCAATCTGATCCAGCTCGACGCTTCCATCCCCGCCGGCGCAAAGATGTACTAACTAGTTACGCGGTTCTACGAACCGCGTAACGGCTCGACGCTGCGCGGGCCGCATTTGGACAATCTGACGTTCAACTTCAAGGGCGCGACCAGAAGGTCAGCGCCCTTTCGTTTCACGTCACCTTGTCTCAAATGCGGCCCGCTCGCTGACGTTGCCAATACATCGGCGTTGCCTTGGCCGTCAATAGTCATTGGGGACGTTCTTAAACGACTACCCAACGGCTATTGAGCACATGGCTCGCATGGCAGCCGTCTCTTTTATGTTTCCTTTAGCCGTCGCTGCCTAGGATGGGGGTTAGTCGGTAGGAAGGGAGCGTCTATATGGACGACGCGAGCGAGCGTGCAATCGAAGAGGACATGCTCGATCAGTTCAATTACTTTGACGATGAGGATGAGGAGCTAATCGATCGTCGCGAGCCGGCATCGCTTGACTCATTTGATCTGGTCGATGAAGAGACTGATGAGGTTGAGGACGAATCAACGGAGCCCCCACAGTCTTCGCGCCTTGACTCGCTGCTTTCGAGAGCCCCCATGCACCACGGTGTTCGTGCCGGCGCACTCCATATGAAAACAGACTGGCACCAGATCGTGACGGCAGGCGATGAGCTTGCCGTCGATGCGCCGCTCACCGATAAGTCATCCATCATCTGTCGCACCGGCATGCTTATGCTGGCAAGTGGAACAGGTGCCTGGCGCGTGCGCGATACCATGAACCGTGTTGCTGCCGTGCTCGGCGTCACGATTCACGTCGATCTGAGTCTCCTGTCGTTTGAGTGCACCTGCATCGAAGACGGTCACTGCTTTAACGAGGTCGTCAGCCTACCCACAACGGGAGTCAATACTCATCGCATTTGGATGATGGAGAGCTTCTTAAAGGAAATCGAGATTTACGGGCGCCGTTTTACCGTGCACGAGTACCACGAGATGCTCAAGACCGTTGAGAGCTCGAAGCCCGATTACGCTTCCTGGCAACAGGGCCTTGCGGCAGCCTGTGCTTGCGGCGCCTTTGTCTTTTTGCTCGGCGGCGGCCCTATCGAGATGGCCTGCGCATTCGTAGGCGCTGGTGTCGGCAACTTTGCTCGCTCCCATATTCTCAAGCAGGGCCTCGGCCAGTTTAGCGCGCTGACGATTGGCGTTGCGCTCGCTTGCGTTTCGTATCTGCTGGCATTGCTCGGCCTTGGCCAGGTCGTACCGGGGGCAATGTCGCACCAAGAAGGCTATATCGGCGCCATGCTCTTTGTGATTCCCGGCTTTCCCCTCATTACGGCAGGCCTCGACATCGCTAAGCTCGATATGCGAAGCGGCATTGAGCGTCTTTCGTATGCCGTGTCGATTATTGTGATGGCGACCCTTGTGGGCTGGATGGTTGCCGAGTGTGTGGGGCTGGCACCGGATGATTTTGCCCCGCTCGGCCTTTCGCCGCTTGCCCTTACGCTCCTGCGCGTGATGATGAGCTTTGTTGGCGTATTCGGCTTCTCGGTGATGTTCAACAGCCCGGTAAAGATGGCCGCGGCAGCTGGGCTGATCGGCGCCGTGTCCAATACCTTGCGCCTTACGCTCGTCGATGCGCCGACGCTGTTTCCCTTTCTGGGCCTGAGCGTAGGTATGCCTCCCGAGGCGGCGGCGTTTATCGGCGCGCTGGTATCGGGCCTGCTCGCGAGCTTAGCCGAAATCAAGCTCACCTACCCACGTATCGCCCTCACGGTGCCATCGATTGTCATTATGGTACCGGGCTTGTATCTGTATCGCTCAATGTATTACATGTGCACCTTCGACACGGTCAATATGCTCGGCTGGTTTGTGCGTGCAGTGCTCATTGTGGCGTTTCTGCCCGTTGGCCTGGGCGTGGCGAGAACCCTCACCGACTCTCGCTGGCGCCACACCAGCTAATTGGTGCAAATGAAACTGATCCGCAAAACATGAACGTGGATAATCTCCCGTTTTTGACCTGTTTACGGGCTCAAAACGGGAGATTATCCACGCTCGTGGAATGGGTGTCCGAAAATCCACGCTCGTTGGGCCGATGCAGACGCACCTGGCAATTCCTTTTTTGTAGACGTTGTCGAGCGGCTACGGGCAGGAAAGGTCCCAACGGTTAACATATACTCCATATGGGTAAAGAGACCAAAGCGCCGCCACGAGTGGCGCTTTGCGTTTGAAAAACTAGCTCGTCTAAGAGGAACTAGCATGTTAGACCGTTTTACCGATCGCGCGCGTAAGGTCATGTCCATGGCCAAGCAAGAAGCGCTCGATCTTCACTCAAATAAGGTGGGTACCGAGCACCTGCTGCTCGCACTCGCCAAGGAGGACGAGGGCATTGCCGCCGAGGCGCTGCGTTCGCTCGACATCTCCTACGATGACATCATGGACACGCTCAAAGAGGTCCAGACCACGGTTCCCGAGCCCAGTGAGGAGACCGAGGCGGCCAAGCTCGCCTTTACGCCGCTCGTCATTAGCGTGATGGAGCGTTCATTCCGCGTGGCGCGTGAGAACAACCAGACCTACGTGTCGACCGAGCACTTGCTGATCGGCATCGTCGAAGAGGGCAACGGCATGGCCATGGACATCCTCATGCGCCTGGGCGTGTCGTCCGCCTCCATCAAAAAGGCTATCGAGAAACTCACCGCCAAGGACCAGGACAAGAAGCGTCCGCTCGCCGGTGCCGGTGCTGGTCGTCCCGGTACGGGCCTGCCGTTCTTTAGCGGCTCGGATGCCTCCCAGCAAAAGGGGAGCGGCACCGATACACTTAAGCAGTTCGCGACCAACCTTACGCAGAAGGCACGCGACGGCGAACTCGATCCGGTGATCGGCCGCGAAAAGGAAGTCCAGCGTATGATGGAGATCCTTTCGCGCCGCACCAAGAACAACCCTCTTATCCTGGGCGATCCCGGCGTGGGCAAAACGGCCATCGTCGAGGGACTGGCGCAACAGATTGCTGCCGGCAACGTGCCCGAGAACCTCATGAACCAGAATATCTGGACGCTCGACCTGCCGGGTCTCGTTGCGGGCGCCAAGTATCGCGGTGAGTTCGAGGAGCGCCTCAAGAACGTGATCCAGGAGGCAACCGAGGCCGACGACGTCATCTTGTTTATCGATGAGATGCACACCATCATCGGTGCCGGTTCTGCCGAGGGCTCCATCGACGCGAGCTCCATGCTCAAGCCCGTGCTCGCGCGCGGTGCCTTCCAGATTATCGGCGCCACCACGGCCGAGGAATTCCGCAAGTACCTCACCAAGGACCCGGCCTTCGAGCGTCGCTTCCAGACCATCGATGTCGAGGAGCCGAGCGTCGAGGACACGGTCAAGATCCTGACCGCGCTCAAGCCGCGCTACGAGGAGCACCACCATGTGCGCTATACGCAGGGTGCTATCGAGGCCGCCGCGAACCTTTCCAACCGCTACATCCAGGATCGCTTCCTGCCCGATAAGGCCATCGACCTCATTGACGAGGCCGGTGCCCGCGCCCGCATCGCCGCCAACCGCGCGCCCGAGCCGGTGCGCGAGGCCGAGCATCGCATAGAGGAGCTCAAGGCCGCCGCGCAGGAGGCCACCGAGAGCGACGACATGAACAAGGCCGCCGAGATCACCGAGCAGCAGAAGGCTGCCGAGATCGAACTCGCCGAGGCCAAGGCTGCCTGGACCGCCGAGCTCGACGCCAGCCCGCTCACCATCGATGTGAGTCAGATCGCCGATATCGTGTCCGTGACTTCGGGCGTGCCGGTGTCCTCGCTTACCGAGAGCGAGAGCCGTCGCCTGCTGCAGGCAGAAAGCGTGCTCAAGATGCGCATCATCGGTCAGGATGAGGCTGTCGAGGCCGTTGCCAAGGCCGTGCGCCGCAGCCGCTCGCCGCTCAAGGACCCGCGTCGCCCCGGCGGTAGCTTTATCTTCCTGGGTCCCACCGGCACGGGCAAGACCGAGCTCGCCAAGACGCTCGCCGAGTACCTCTTTGGCAGCAAGGACGCGCTCATCAGCTTCGACATGTCCGAGTTCGGTAGCGAGTTCGAGGTTTCCAAGCTCATCGGCAGCCCTCCGGGTTACGTCGGTCACGACGAGGGCGGCCAGCTCACCAAGGCCGTTCGTCGCCACCCGTACTCGGTCGTGCTGTTCGACGAGATCGAGAAGGCACACCCCGATATCTTCAACATCCTGCTGCAGGTGCTGGAGGAGGGTCGCCTGACTGATAGCCAGGGCAAGACGGTCGACTTCCGCAACACCGTGATCATCATGACGTCCAACGTGGGCGCCCGCGAGATCGCACAGGATGCGAGCGTTGGCTTTGGCACCACCGGCGAGCAGGGCCTCACCTCGAGTGAGATCCGCGGCCGCGCGATGGGCGAGCTCAAGCGCCTGTTCCGCCCCGAGCTGCTCAACCGCATCGATGACATCGTGGTGTTCCAGAAGCTCTCGGGCGAGAATCTCACCAAGATCGCGCACCTGCTGGTGGACGACCTGCGTCAGCGTTTGATTGCCAACGGCATGAACATCAAGCTCACCGATGCGGCCTATGACAAGATCGTGGCCGAGGGCACCGACCTCACCAACGGTGCGCGTCCGCTGCGCCGTGCTATTCAAAAGCTCATCGAGGACCCGCTGTCCGAGGAGCTTCTGGCCGGTGAGTGGGGCGAGGGCGATACCGTCCTGTGCGACGTGGCCGATGGCAAGTTCGTCTTTAGCCACGGCACGGGCGAGATTCCGGCGCGGCGTCCGGCAGGTACGCTCGGTGGCGATACCGCCCCGGCGGCACCGCACACCGGCAACGCCGCGCCCGTGAGCGGCGGCGTGACCTCGGGCCCCGGTGGCATGATGCAAGCCGGCTCTGGCGCGCTGTAGGGATTGAACATACCTTGTATAACGGGGGCGTTTCCGATAAGGAAGCGCCCTCATTTCTATTGAAATGCGCTTCAATCTGCCGTGCTATACTAAAATCGAGATATAGTATAGCAAAGGAGCTGATATGCCTACGTCAATACTCGACACGCGGCCAGTTCAGATGAACGTGCGTATAGATCGCCAGCTCAAAGAGGCGGGAGACGCCGTCCTGACTCATATTGGCATGACGCCGTCACAAGCCGTTCGGACACTTTGGGAGTATCTGGTCGTTAACGGACGCATGCCCTCGAAGGGAGACGCGGCGGCTCCGGTTTCTGACGGAGTGGAGCCCCGGCGCATGGAGTCAAGGGCCGCGCAAGGCAGCCATATCGTTCGCGATTCGTGCCTCAAATACGGCATCCCCATCCCTGAGTTCTCGGGAGACTATGACGACCTCTATGAGGAGGCCATGGCGGAGCGCTATCCCGAGTGGGTGGAACTATGAGCACAGAAGGCGTCCTCAAGCTGTTAATCGATACCAACGTATGGATGGATTATTTTTCTGGCAGGTCCGACCGTACGGCAAATGTCGTCCATCTGATCGAGATTGCCGACGCCTCGGAGCGGATTGCCCTGTTTGCCTCGTCGCTTTCGGTCAAAGACGTTTCATATCTTGTCTCGGCGGCAATCAAGCAGGAGTGCCGAAGAAAGACTGGCTCACTGAGCGATAACGCCATTGCGGCGGCAGACGAAACGGCCTGGGCATGCGTTCGACAGATGCGCGAGCTAGCCCTCATCGCCCCGGTCGGTGCAGACGAGGTCTTCGACTCCTTTGTGTTCAAGTACCACCACAATGACTTTGAGGACGACCTGATGCTGGGCGTCGCCAATCGCATTGATGCCGATTACGTCGTGACGGAGGACAAGAATCTTATTAAACATACCAATGGTGTATGCATTAATGTTCAACAGGCGTTGAGGTTGGTTGGGGGGTCCAACGTTCCCTCTGCACGGCCCGTCTAGCTTGCTTTACCTTGATAAAGTGGCGTTTCCTCACCGTTAGCCGATGATGCAAGGGCGCTCGGCGTTTTCGACTGGTTTATGCACGCAAAGTCTGGGAATATACAAGTCGCATATCTTACTGTCTAACCAGTTGCGCCAAGGAGGCACCATGGACTACAAGATTACCGGCTACGAGCCCGCCCAGCTGTTCCATTTCTTTGAGGAGGTCAGCGCGATCCCCCGTGGGTCTGGCAACGAGAAGGGCATCAGCGATTTCCTGGTTGCGTTTGCCAAGGAGCGCGGCCTCGATGTGTACCAGGACGAGGTCTACAACGTCATCATTCGCAAGCCCGCTTCTGCCGGCGCCGAGAATGCCCCGACTGTGATGCTGCAGGGCCACATCGATATGGTGTGCGACAAGTTGGGCTCTGTTGAGCACGACTTTACGACCGACGGTATCGACCTGGTCGTGAAGGACGGCGTCCTCACCGCTAACGGCACCACCCTGGGCGCCGACAACGGTATTGCTGTCGCTCTGATGCTTACTGTGCTCAACGACGATTCGATTGCTCACCCCGCCCTCGAGTGCGTATTCACCACCGACGAGGAGACTGGCCTGGTCGGCGCCGAGACGCTCGACAAGTCCCAGATTAGCGCCCGCACCATGATTAACCTTGACTCCGAGGAAGAGGGCGTTGCCACCGTCAGCTGCGCTGGCGGCGTCGTTGTTACCTACACCTGCCCCATCGTGCGCGAGCACAAGACCGGCAGCACCCTCACGCTCGACATCTCCGGCCTACTGGGTGGTCATTCCGGCAACGATATCAACCTGGAGCGCGGCAACGGCAACCTCATCATGGCCCGCATCATCGACCGCCTGATGGTCGCCGGCGAGCCCGCCATCGTTAGCTTTAACGGCGGCACTAAGGACAACGCCATCAACCGTGAGTGCAAGGCCGAGCTGGTTTACGCCGACCACGCTGCCGCCGAGGCCGCGGCCCAGATCGCAAAGGACATCATCGCCGACGTCACTGCCGAGCTCGAGGTCTTCGACCCCGGCTTTACCTGCACCGTCGAGATTGCCGACGACGCCGAGGTCGAGGCCATGGATCAGAAGTCCGCGCTTGCCCTCATCCGCGCCCTGCGTCTTGCCCCTAACGGCGTGATTCGCCGCAACGTCGCCACCGACGGCTCCGTCGAGGTTTCCTCCAACATCGGCGTGGTCGCCACTTCCGACGACCAGGTCAAGATCATGCTGTCCCCGCGCTCCTCGATCACCTCGCTGCAGAACGAGTTCAAGGACCGCCTGCAGACGCTGGCCGATGTCTTGGGCTTCGACGCCAAGTTCGAGTTCGAGTATCCCGGCTGGAGCTATGCCGAGCATTCGCCGGTCCGCGACATCTTCGTCGAGAGCTATCGCGAGCTCTTTGGCTCCGAGCTGCGCATCGAGTCCATTCACGCCGGCCTTGAGTGCGGCCTGTTTGCTGAGGCCCTGCACGGCCTGGACGCCATCGCCGTGGGCCCGACGCTCTCCGATGTCCACACCCCGGACGAGAGCATGGAGCTCGCTTCTGCCGAGCGCTTCTACGAGCTGCTCATCGACGTCCTCAAGCGCCTTGCCGCGTAAGGGTCGCGCTAGCAGCAGTTCGAGCCACGTGCTAGCGGATTGCAAATGACATTACGAGAGGGGGCATCCGAACTTTTGCGACGGGTGCCCCCCCTCTTCTTTTAAGAAATGTGGATTGATTGGCGCCTAGCCCATATCCGCCTTGATGAGGTCGAGGGTGCGCTGGCAGTTTTCGCGGACGGGGCCGAGCATGTGCTCGCGCAGGTCCGCCATGCCGGGCAGGTCGGCGTGTTCGTCCATGATCTCTTCCATGCAAATGGGCACCTCGTAGGCGAGGTCCATCATGGTCGCAAAGCAAAACTTCTCGGATAGCCCGGCATCGGTGAGCGCCGCCTCCAGCGCGGGGTCGCCCATACCGTGGTATCGGCGGATAGCGCCTGGACCGATGCGCCCCACTCGATTTTCGCCGCCAACGCTCATGGCAAGGCGCGCCCGGCGGCGCATACGCTCGTACGCCAAGCCCGATGCGACATCGTACATGGGTGCGAGCGCTGCGTTTGTGCCTTTACCTAGGATGAGCGAGTAGTTTTTAGCGTGTGCGTCAGGCGCTCCGATAATGGCGTTATAGAACAACATATAGGTAAAAAGCACAAGATTCATGTGGTGGGGGACTGTGTTAATCAGTCGTTCTTGGATGTCTCGTGTGGTTGGTCCTCCGTCGGCGGTGTATTTCTGGCTTGGCAATACACCGAGCGCCTGGCAAAAGTCCTCCTGATGCAGCCTTTCGATATTTCCGCTGCTATTGACCATTCTGTCGTACCGTTCAACGACGAGCGCGGCTTCGTCTTAAAATGTGCTATAGGAGACGTTGGCAGTTGGAATGCCAACACGCCGAGCCGTTTTCATGCAGACGAATTCGTTTAAGGCCTGATGTTTGAACCCAACGACACCATTTTTGAAGATATGGGTAGTGGGGGATGACCCTAGACATTCGCACCATTGGCCATCATGCCAAGCTAGTGCAAATTTGCCTTGGTTGCCGCCCAGGGACCAGCTTTCGTTGGAGCCCATCCATGTCTCTCTTTCGTCATCGCGAATTGCTTTGAGCTTGTGAGCGATTTGAGAATTGGTAAGCGGGCGGTATGCCGAGACCCTGCCGCGGGCGGCGCCTAATTGATCGGTTCGACAAAACTGAACGGCCCCTGCGCAGTCAAGACCGATATGGCACAAGAGGGCGACGGGGTTGTTGGATGCAACGTCATGCTCGGCGGCAATAGCGCGACGCTGCTCTTGGCTGTCGGGCAAAAGGCCAAATAGGAACGGGCGGACGATGTTATGGCCATACGTGCGATTGGAAAGCGGCATTGTAAGCGATAGTGGTGTTCCGCGATAGGTTGGGGCGTATACAAAGCTGCAGAGTCCATGCTCGTCTTGCCGGAGAGCGCCTGCGATTTCGCCACAAATGAGGGTCGCAAGCTCCATCTCTGCCATTTATTTCACAACCTTACAGTCAAAGGAGAGGTCTGAAGTGTCGGAAAGGCCTTGCTCGGCTGCGATTTGGGCCAGCAAGGCACCATAGGAAGATGGCGTTCCCTGTCGAGCGGGTCGTCTGCCTACGCTTGGCTTTGGCAGGGCATTCGAGTTCGCGATAGGGAGATCCGCTTTCGTCGTCGGATGTTCGGAGGGCGATGCGATGGAGTCGTTATCGCTTTGCGCAAAGAGACCTATGCCGAGTGCGTTAAAGACGGACAGCAACTTGTCGAGTCGAATGCCGGTGGCGTCTCCTAGCTCGAGCGATGCGAGCAGGCGCTCTGAAACACTGGCCGTTTTGGCGAGGGCGGCACGGGTGAGACCCTGAGCCTCGCGTGCCTGGCGCACGTAGATGCCAGCTTGGCGCGGTGTGGTGATGGGAAGGGTATTCACGGCGATCTCCTAACGTGCAGACTTTTGCATATCAGTATGACATGCAAAAGTCTGCACGAAAAGGCCTCATGCAAAACTTTGCATGAGGCCTTGTACTGGCGTTGAGTTTTGAGCGATTGTGTTTGGCGTTACAGCGCCAAAATCCCCAGATGCTCAAGCAAGATCTTAAGTCCGATGAGGATGAGCACGATGCCGCCCACGATGGTGGCAGGTTTTTCGTAGCGCGCGCCAAAGGTGTGGCCGATCGCTACGCCGGCGACGGAGAAGATAAACGTTGTGACGCCGATAAGCGATACAGCGGGAACGATGTCGACCGAAAGCGCGGCGAACGAGATGCCCACGGCCAGGGCGTCGATTGAAGTGGCGATGGCGAGGATCAGGTACTCGCTCAGTTCAATCTTTTCGGCATTCTTGCCGTCGCCTTCATCCTCGTCCTCGGTAAAAGCCTCCCACAGCATTTTGCCGCCGATGAAGGCCAAAAGGATAAAGGCAATCCAATGGTCGATGGGGCCGATGATGCCCATAAACTGGCTGCCAAGCGCCCATCCGATCACGGGCATGCCGGCCTGGAAGCCGCCAAAGAACAGGCCGAGCACTACGGCGACCTTAAGGTTGATCTTCTTCATGCCAAGGCCCTTGCAGATGGATACGGCAAAGGCGTCCATCGAAAGGCCAATGGCGAGCAGCACGAGCTCTACGAGTCCCATGGTTTGGCTCCCTCCTTGCGGGCGAACCCGCGTGTACTTCTGACAGGGGAGTAACAAAAAAGACCCGTGGCGTACGCGCCGCGCGTACAACCACGAGTCTCGTTCATTAAGGCAAGCCAGACCGTGTCGGCCAGTATGTTGACTTGCCGCGCCACCGGAGGCGAACCCGGTCACGCGACTACTCCCTCATTCATTTGAATCCCGATGCTACCACATGAACAGCTCATTTGGGTTGAGGCTCTCAGCGGTGTTCGCTCATTCTGTAAGCATCGGATTTCGCGAGCGCCGCGGGGACAAACCGTGAGAAACTATTTAGCGTTTATGGAGCGTATGCGATGGGAGCGATGCCTTGGATAAGAACGAGCTGCAAAAGCGTATGGAACAGGCCATCCGCCTGACGGCACCTGGTCAGCCGATCCGCACCGCCCTCGACATGATCATCGCCGGTCACCTGGGTGCCCTTATCTGCGTCGGCGACACCGAAAACGTGCTCGCTGCCGGTAACGACGGCTTCCCACTCAACATTTCGTTCACCTCGAACCGCCTGTTCGAGCTCTCCAAGATGGACGGTGCCATCGTTATCGACGGCGACCTCACCCAGATCCTGCGCGCCAACTTCCACCTCAATCCCGATCCCTCGCTTGCCACGAGCGAGACGGGCATGCGTCACCGCACTGCCGCTCGCATGTCGGTGCTCACCGATGCCATCGTGATCTCGGTCTCGGCCCGTCGTGCCGTCGTCAACGTGTACGTTCACGGCAAGAGCTATGAGATCCAGCCCGTCACCACCATCATGAGCTCGGTCAACCAGCTCGTCGCCACGCTCCAGACTACCCGTCAGTCGCTCGACCGCTCCCTACTGCGCCTGACGGCCCTCGAGCTCGACGACTACGTTACGCTCGCCGACATTACCGGGATTTTCTCGAGCTTCGAGATCATGCAGCAGGCAAAGACCGAACTTAAGGATTGCATTGTCAAGCTGGGCAACCAGGGCAAGCTCGTGCAGATGCAGCTCGAGCAGCTCGCCGGCTCCAGCATGGATACCGAGTACGACCTGATGATTCGCGACTATGCGAGTGATTCCTCCGAGGCCAATGCCGAAAAGATCCGCGCCAACCTGAGCCGTATGACGCCTAAGGACCTGTCCGACCCGCAGCACGTGGCGGCAGTTCTGGGTTACGACGACCTGGACGAGGACTCCGTCATGACGCCGCTGGGCCTGCGCACGCTTTCGCGCGTGTCCGTCGTGCGCGACGGCGTGGCCGAGAAGATCGTCGACGAGTACGGCTCGCTGCAGGAGCTCATGGATGACATCAGCGAGGATCCGGAGCGCCTGGGCGACTTTGGCGTCAACAACCCTGCCATTCTTGCGGACTCCCTGTACCGCATGAAGGGTACCAAACAGGGGAACGCATAATGGCGCCCGTATGCGCCGTGGTCGTTGCCGGTGGCAGCGGCCAGCGCTTTGGTAACCCCGGTGGTAAGCAGCTCGTCAATGTAGCGGGCCGTCCGCTTATGAGCTGGTCCATCCGCGCATTTGACCGTAGCAATAAGGTCGGCCACATCGTCGTGGTTTGCCCTGCCGAGCGTCGTGCCGAGATGCGCCGCCTGGCCATCGACCCGTATTCGTATAACACGCCCATCAGCTTCGCCGATGCCGGCGATACCCGTCAGGATTCCACCCGTGCCGGCGTGCATGCGGTTCCGGCGGGTTTCGAATATGTCGCCATCCACGACGGCGCCCGTCCGCTCATCACGACCGAGGCCATCGATCATGCGATCGACGTGCTTGTGGACGACCGCGCCCTCGACGGTGTCGTATGCGGTCAGCCCGCGATCGACACGCTCAAGATCGTCGACGGCGACAATATCGTCGAGACGCCGCCGCGTGAGCTCTACTGGGCCGCGCAGACACCGCAGATCTTTAGCGTCGACGCCATGAAGCGCGCCCACACCGCAGCTATCGCCGAGGGCTTTATCGGGACCGACGATTCTTCGCTGGTCGAGCGCATGGGCGGGCGCGTCCGCTGTGTCCAGAGCCCGCGCGATAACCTTAAGGTGACGGTGCCCGAGGACCTGCGTCCCGTAACCGCGATTCTGCTTGGTCGCATGGCCGAGGGAGAGGACCTTCCCCATGTTCAGTAACCTGCGCATTGGCCACGGCTACGACGTCCACCGTTTGGTGGAGGGGCGTCGATGTATCATCGGCGGGGTTGACATTCCCTACGAGCGCGGCCTGCTGGGCCACTCGGATGCCGATGTGCTCGCGCACGCCTTGGCCGACGCCATTCTGGGCGCCTGCCGCGGGGGAGATATCGGCAAGCTATTCCCCGACACCGATCCCGCCTACGAGGGTGCCGATTCGATGGTGCTGCTCGCTCGCGTGATGGACTATGCGCGCGAGCTTGGCTTTGAGTTTGTCGATGCCGATTGCACCATTGCCTGCCAGCAACCCAAGATCACTCCGCACCGCGATGCCATGCGCGTCAACCTTGCTCATGCCCTGGGTGTCGACGTCGAAAACGTGGGCGTCGCCGCCACCACGACCGAAAAGCTCGGTTGGGAAGGCCAGGGCGAGGGAATTGGCGCCTGGGCCGTCTGCCTGCTACAGAAAACCGTTAAGGAGTAACGAATGCGTATCTACAACAGCGCTACCCATAAAAAGGAAGAGTTCCAGCCCATCGAGTCCGGCAAGGTCCGCATGTACGTGTGCGGCCCCACGGTCTACGACAACATCCACATCGGCAATGCTCGCACGTTCATCAGCTTTGACGTGATTCGTCGCTGGCTCATCGCGAGCGGCTACGAGGTCACGTTCGCCCAGAACCTCACCGATGTCGATGACAAGATCATCAAGCGCGCCAACGAGCAGGGCCGCACGGCCGCCGAGGTCGCGACCGAGTTCTCCGACAAGTTCATCGGCGTCATGCGTGCCGCCAACGTGCTCGATCCCGATGTGCGCCCCCGCGCCACCAAGGAGATCGGCCCCATGATCGCTATGATCAAGACGCTTATCGAGCAGGGCCATGCCTACGCCGCCGATAACGGCGACGTGTACTTTGCCGTGCGCAGCGATCCCAACTATGGTCAGGTTTCGGGCCGCAACATCGACGATCTGATGGTTGGCGCGCGCATCGAGGAGAACGAGGACAAGAACGACCCGCTCGACTTTGCCCTGTGGAAGGCCGCTAAGCCCGGCGAACCCAGCTGGCCGAGCCCCTGGGGCGAAGGCCGTCCCGGTTGGCACACCGAGTGCGCCGCCATGGTGCATCGCTACCTGGGCACCCCGATCGACATCCACGGCGGCGGCTCCGACCTTGCCTTCCCGCATCACGAGAACGAGTGTGCCCAGGCCACCTGCGCCTGGCACCAGGGTTTCTCCAACACCTGGATGCACACGGGCATGCTGCTGGTAGACGGCGAGAAGATGTCCAAGTCGCTCGGAAACTTCTTTACGCTGGCCGAGGTGCTCGAACAGCACTCTGCTGCGGCCCTGCGCCTGCTGATGCTGCAGACGAGCTATCGCTCGCCGCTCGACTTTTCTTGGGAGCGCCTGGAGGGTGCCGAGAACTCGCTTACGCGTATCGCCGGTACGGTCGAGAACCTGCGCTGGGCCGCGAACCATGCGGCGGCCGATGCCGATGAGGCAGCATCTGAGGCGTTTGCCGCCAAGGCCGCCGAGACCCGTGCCGCCTTTAAGGAGTGCATGGACGACGACTTTAACACTGCCGGTGCCATGGGTGCTGTCTTTGGCTTTGTGACCGAGTGCAACCAGTACCTGGAGCAGGCGGGCGATGCTGCCGACAAGGCCGCTGCGCTTGCTGCTGCCGATACGCTGGTCGAGCTGCTCGATACGTTTGGCGTCGAGCTCCCCGAGCCCAAGGTCGAGTTGCCGCTGGGCCTGCTGGGCGTTGCCGCCGGCCTGGTCGCCTACACGGGTGACGACGTGGACGAGGCCGCTGCCAAGATTCTCGAGGCCCGTGCCGAGGCCCGTGCCGCCAAGAACTGGGATCTGGCCGACGCCATCCGCGACCAGCTCAAGGACCTCGGGCTGACGATCGAGGATACTGCCGCCGGTACTCGTATTAAGAGTCTCTAGTATTTGTCGACCGTTCGAGGTGCGGCAGATTGCCTTGAAAGAGGAGGGCATAGACCTGGTGGTCATGCCCGACGATTGAAAGGCAAGGTGCCGTGGCTCCGGCGGGGCGTTCTTTTTTGTTTTTTGCAGCGCCTC
>UQNB01000018.1 GCA_900542235.1 uncultured Collinsella sp. | reverse complement strand
AAGATCTTGTCGGCGGCACCCTTGGCCACACCGGTGGCGATGGTGCCGACGCCGGCCTCACTGACCAGCTTGACCGACACGCGCGCGCCGGGGTTGGCGTTCTTAAGATCGAAGATAAGCTCCGCCAGGTCTTCGATAGAGTAGATGTCGTGGTGCGGCGGAGGCGAGATCAGGCCGATGCCGGGCGTGGACTGGCGGACCTCGGCAATCCAAGGGTAGACCTTCTTGCCGGGCAGGTGGCCGCCCTCGCCGGGCTTGGCGCCCTGGGCCATCTTGATCTGAATCTCGAAGGCGCTGCACAGGTAGCGGCTCGTCACGCCAAAGCGCGCACTTGCCACCTGCTTGATCGCGGAGTTCTTGGAATCACCGTTGGCCAGCGGGGTCTCGCGACGCGGGTCCTCGCCGCCCTCGCCCGAGTTGGAGCGTCCGTGCAGGCGATTCATGGCGATGGCCATGCACTCGTGCGCCTCTTTGCTGATGGAGCCGTACGACATGGCGCCGGTGTTAAAGCGGCGGACGATGTTGAGCGCGGGCTCGACCTCGTCGAGCGAAACCGGCGTGCGGCCGCTGGCATTAAAGTCGAGCAAGTCGCGCAGGCGCACGGCACGGCCGGTACGGTGCAGACGGGCGCTGTACTCCTTAAAGGTGTCGTAGCTGTCCTCACGGCAGGCGGTCTGGAGCAGGTAGACGGTCTGAGGGTCGATCAGGTGATCCTCGCCGCCGAGCGGGCGCCACTTGGTCAGACCCAGCGTGGGCAGCTGATCGGGAGCCGGGCTCTTAAGGATAGCGAGCGCGGCGTCGTAGCGCTCGTTTTGCTCGCGCTCGACGTCCTCGACACCCATACCGCCCACACGGCTCACCGTGCCGGCGAAGTACGCGTTGACGAACTCCAGCGTAAAGCCCACGGCCTCGAAGATCTGCGCGGAGTGGTAGCTCTGCACCGTAGAGATGCCCATCTTGGACATGATGGAGACGATGCCGGCGGTCGCAGCCTTGTTGTAGTTGGCGATGCCCTGCTCGGCCGTCACGTCCAGGTCGCCGTGTGCCGCCAGATCGCGGATGCACGCATGTGCGTTGTACGGATAGATGCCGCTCGCGGAGTAGCCCACCAGTGCCGCAAAGTCGTGCGGAGACACGGCGTCGCCGCACTCCACCACGATGTCGGCAAAGGTACGCACGCCGGCGCGAATCAGGTGGTTGTGCACGCAGCCCACGGCGAGCAACGACGGCACGGGCACCTCGCCCGCAGCGGCACGATCGCTCAACACCACGATGTTCACGCCGTCGCGGACCGCAGCCTCAACGTCCTCTGCAAGCAGCTTGAGCGCAGCCTGCAGCGCGCCCTCGCCGGCATCGCGACGGTAGACGGCACGGAAACGGCGGGTCTTAAAGCCAACACGGTCGATGGCGCAGATGCGGTCGAACTCCTCCTCGTTGAGCAGCGGGCGCTCCAGGCGCACCAGCTGGCAGGCCGTACGGGAGTCCTCGAGCAAGTTGCCGTGGTTGCCCAGGTAGAGCGTGGTCGAGGTGACCATATGCTCGCGCAGGGCGTCGATGGGTGGGTTCGTGACCTGAGCGAACAGCTGATAGAAGTAGTCGAAGAACGAGCGCGTCTTTTTGGACAGGCAGGCCAGCGGCGCGTCGATACCCATCGAGGCAAGCGGGGCCTTGCCCTGCTGGGCCATGGGACGCACGACCTCGTCGACGTCATCCCAGTGGTAGCCGAGCTTGGCCATGCGCACGGCGGTGGGCACCTCGGCGTCCTCGGCGGACGCTGCCGCAACGGGCTCATCGAGCGCGTCAACGGTCAGCGTCTCCTCGGCAATCCAATCGCGGTAGGGCTTTTCCTTGGCGTAACGGGCGCGCAGCTCGTCGTTGTAGATGACGCGGCCGCGGGCAAAATCGACCTCGAGCATCTGGCCCGGCCCCAGACAGCCGCTCGTCAGGATGTTCTCGGGGCTCACCTCGATGGTGCCCACCTCGCTTGCCAGCATAAAACGACCGTCGCGCGTCACATAATAGCGGGCGGGACGCAGGCCGTTACGGTCGAGGGCGGCGCCCAGGGTACGGCCATCGGTAAAGGCGATAGCGGCAGGACCGTCCCACGGCTCCATGAGCATGGACTGGTAAGCGTCGTAGGCGCGGCGTTCCTCACCCAGGTTGTCGTTGTGGTCCCATGGCTCGGGCAGCAACATGGACGCGGCACGCGTGAGCGGACGGCCGTTCATGACCAAGAATTCGAGCACGTTGTCCAGAATCGCGGAGTCGGAGCCCTCGCGGTTGATGATCGGCATCACGCGCTCAAGATCATGCTGCAGCACGGGGCTGTACAGGTTGGGCTCGCGGGCACGAATCCAGTTGACGTTACCCTTGAGGGTGTTGATCTCGCCGTTGTGGATGATAAAGCGGTTGGGGTGCGCACGCTCCCAGCTGGGCGTGGTGTTGGTGGAGTAGCGCGAGTGGACGAGCGCCACGGCCGTTTTGACGGCGGCATCGTTGAGATCGATGAAGAAGCGGCGCATCTGCGTGGCGACGAGCATGCCCTTGTACACGATAGTGCGCGAGCTCATGGAGCACACGTAGAAGATCTTGTCGCGCAGGGCGAACTCGGCGTCGGCCTTCTTCTCGATGGTGCGGCGGCACACGTACAGGCGGCGCTCAAAGGCGTCACCCGCCGGCGTATCGTCGGGACGGCCCAGGAAGGCCTGCAAGATGGTGGGCATGCAGGCACGCGCCGTCTCGCCCAGGTCGTGCGGGTCGACGGGCACCTCACGCCAAAAGAGCAGCGGCACGCCGGCCTCGGCGCAACCCTCCTCAAACACGCGGCGGCCATCCTCTACGCCCTTGTCATCCTGCGGAAAGAACAGCATGGCCACGCCATAGTCGCCCTCTGCCGGCAGAATCTGGCCGCACTTTTGAGCCTCTTTGCGGAAAAAGTGATGCGGAACCTGGAACAGGATACCGGCACCGTCGCCGGTATTCTTCTCGAGTCCCGTGCCGCCGCGGTGCTCCAAGTTAACCAGAATGGACAGCGCGTCATCCAGAATCTGATGATGGCGCTCGCCATTGATATCGGCAAGCGCGCCGATGCCACATGCATCGTGGTCGAATTCGGGGCGATAAAGGCCCTGCTGCTGAGCGGAATCTGCCTGCATCGCGATCCTCCCCTAGAAATTTAGACAGTCAGTTGACTAGGCATACTAGGAGCATCGCCGGCCCGCTGTGTTTCCCACCCGTTTCGAAACAATCGCGTAACGCACGCCCTACGAGTGGACACCGCCGACCTCAAGGGCGACAACATGGGCCCCAAGTTCGGCCTGTTAGCTCACCACTTCAAACATCTCAATCTGTAACAGGAAGGCCCAATTACGACGACTAACTGTTACAGATTGAGATGTTTTCGAGAGACAGTTCCGAATGTCTCAATCTGTAACACGAAGGGCCGGCTTTGGCGGTCAGCTGTTACAGATCGAGATTTTCCATAGGACCATTTCTTCCTGTCTCGATCCGTAACACCTAGGCCCAATTTCCATCCCTAGTTGTTACAGATCAAGACAGTTCGCAGCCCCCCTTCATCATCCTATTCAAATACAACAATTTTGTTAGTCTTGGTTAACTTTTAAGCTTAAAACGGGTATCCTTTGCGGCGTCAAGCAAACGGCACGCACACCGTGCCAGATCAAGGAGGCCCCTATGGCGCACCGAGCAGACCGACAGACAATGCAACTTGTCCTTATCCGTCACGGAGAATCCGAGTGGAACAAACTCAACCTGTTCACCGGCTGGACCGACGTAGAACTCACCGACACGGGCCGCGAAGAAGCCGCAGCAGGCGGCCGCGCCCTCAAAGAAGCCGGTTTCGACTTTGACGTCTGCTACACCTCGCGCCTCAAGCGCGCGATCCACACCCTCGACATCGTGCTCGGCCAAATGGATCGCGAGTGGCTGCCCGTCATCAAATCCTGGAAGCTCAACGAGCGCCACTACGGCGCGTTGCAGGGTCTCAACAAGGCCGATGCCGCGGCGGAGCACGGCGACGAGCAGGTGCTCATCTGGCGCCGCTCCTTCGATATCTGTCCGCCGGCACTCGAGCCGAACGACGCGCGCGATCCCCACACCCAAGAGCAATACCGCGACGTCGCACCCGATCAGCTGCCCTATACCGAGTGCCTCAAGGACACGATCGCCCGCGCCTGGCCCTATTTCGAAGACGAGATTCGCCCCCAGATGCTCGCCGGCAAGCGCGTACTCATCGCCGCGCACGGCAACTCCCTGCGCTCGCTCGTCATGAAGCTCGAGCACCTCACGCCCGAGGAGATCCTCAAGGTCAACATCCCCACCGGCGTGCCGCTCGTCTACACCTTCGACACCGATTTCAACGTCCTCGACAAGCGCTACATCGGCGACCCGGCGACCATCGCCGCCAAGATCGACGCCGTAGCCAATCAGGGCAAAGCGCACAAGTAGCCCCAGCCCAAATCCGACGCGTGGCGCCGCACGGCCCAGATGCGACGTCACGCCGCCCATACGCAGGAGCGCACCATGCTCAACCATCTCAAACATCATTTTGGCTCCCGACGCACCGGCGGTCACGGAGGTCTAGACATCGCGCGGCATATCGGCCCCGGGCTGCTCGTGACCGTCGGCTTTATCGACCCGGGCAACTGGGCCTCCAATATGGCCGCGGGCTCGCAGTTTGGCTACGCGCTGCTGTGGATCGTCACGCTGTCCACGATCATGCTCATCGCGCTGCAGCACAACGCGGCGCACTTGGGCATCGCCACGGGCACCTGTCTTGCCGAGGCCACGACACGCTACCTCCCCTGCTTCGTTGGACGCATGGTACTCGTCAGCGCCTACCTCGCGACCATCGCCACCACCATGGCCGAAGTCCTGGGTGGAGCGATTGCCCTTCAAATGCTCTTTGGGCTGCCCGTGCGCGCGGGCTGCGTCATCGTGGCGGCAGTATCGATAGCGATGCTCATGACGAACTCCTACAAGCGTGCCGAACGCTGGATCATCGCCTTCGTAGGCGTGGTAGGACTCTCGTTTTTGGCCGAGCTTGCGCTGGTCAAGGTCGACTGGCCGCAGGCCGCCGCAAGCTGGATCACACCCAGTATGCCCACTGGCTCTGCCGCGATTATCGTGAGTGTCCTAGGCGCGGTCGTTATGCCCCACAACCTCTTCCTGCACTCCGAGGTCATCCAATCCATGCACTTCGAAGGCCAAGGCGAGCAGGTTATCGAAGAACGTCTGCGCTACGAGCTCTTTGACACGCTCTTTTCGATGGGCGTGGGCTGGGCAATCAACTCGGCCATGGTCATCCTGGCCGCAACGACCTTCTTTGCGCACGGCATGGTCGTAGACGACCTCGCCGTCGCAGCGGCCACGCTCTCCCCCATTCTGGGCCCGGCGAGCTCGACCATCTTTGCGGTAGCGCTGCTGTTCGCGGGACTATCGAGCAGCGTGACAGCGGGCATGGCGGCGGGAACCATCACTGCGGGCATGTTCGACGAGGAATACGATATCCACGACCGACATTCCTCGATTGGGGTGGCGGCCTGTTTCGTCGGCGCAGTGACGGCGTGCCTGGTCGTCCCAAATCCTTTTGAAGGTCTCATCTGGAGTCAGGCACTGCTGTCGCTTCAGCTACCGATTACGGTCTTTGTACTCATACGGCTCACCAGTTCACCCCGCGTCATGGGTAAATACGCCAACTCGCGCCCGCTCAATGCGCTGCTCGTAGGGATTGGTGTCGTCGTGACGGCGCTCGACGCCGTGCTGTTGACCGGGATGTAACGAGGCCGCATGCCCACCCAGTCAAACGTCTCGATCTGTAACGTCTAGACCCGCTTTTGATGTCTAGATGTTACAGATCGAGATCATTCCGAGGGTCAGCTCCGTTTGTCTCAATCTGTAACAAGTGGGCCAAATTTCCACCGTTAGATGTTACAGATTGAGACAAAAGGTCGGCCGGACTCACAACAGACAGGATCGGCCAACAGCAACCGCGATCCCTTGGGGGCGGAGGAAAAGGGCCCCGGGCGAGAATTCGACCGAGGCCCTTGGACAGAGCTATGTTCGGCTTTCGCCGTGTGTCTGCGAGCTACTCCTCGACGAGCTCAAACTGATCGGGACCGACGCCGCAGACCGGGCACACGTAGTCCTCGGGCAGCTCGGGCGTGTCGACCTCAACCTCGTAGCCACAAACGATGCACACGAACTTATACGTCTTCTTCTCCTCAGCCATGATGTTCTCCTCTCGAACGCGACTGGTGATGTACTTCGCTTATTAGTATATGTTATCAATAATATAATGCAAGTATTTTTAGAACATTTCTAGCCTTGATACGAGGACGCCTTCGGAGGCGTCTTGCCCTTCAGGACCTTATGGTAGTAATCGTAGGTGAGCGGCGTCTCGTCGCTCAGGTGCTCGGCATCCTCGACCTCGCCGATAAACAGTAGATGCGTGCCCACATCCACAGTGTCGATCAAACGGCAGCTAAACAGGGCCGTCGCGTGCTCGGGCACATAGGGCATGCCTAGAGCCGTCTCGCGGGTCTCGTATTTGGCAAACTTGTCATAATCGCTGCTGGTGCGGAACCCAAAGTTACCGATGTAGAGCATGTCGGCGGTCTGATCGATCACGGTCAGCGCGAACGCTTTGGCCGATGCGATGACGCCCGAGGTGACGTTTTCCTTGTTAACGGCAACCGAAATGCGCGGCGGCATGGACGTCACTTGCACCGCAGTGTTGATGACGCAGCCGGCGCGCAGCCCGTCTGCCGCGGAGCTCACCACGTACAGGCCGCTCGGCATGGTAAAGAACGCAGTTTTGTCCATAACGATCACTCCCCTAGCTCGGGTTGGAACCTCATGGATGTATGTACCCACAAAAAAGGCGGCGCCCACAACGGACACCACCTTTGAGACATATGTGTCAAAACAGTATAAGCAAGATGAGACGCCCGCAGTTGCGGTGAAATAAGGACTGAATAGCCCCTCAAACAGGCAAAACAGTCCGTATTCCACCGCAACTTATGAAGGACGGTCAGCGGTTGCGTTCCTTAAGGGCGCGGTCGATCTCGCGTTGGACATCGCGCTTGGCCATATCCTCGCGCTTGTCGTAGAGCTTCTTGCCGCGGCCTAGGCCCAGCAGCAGCTTTACGCGGCCGTCGGTATTAAAGTAGAGCTCCAGCGGCACCAGCGCATAGCCGCGGTTGCGAAGTTTGCCGTCAAGAAAGTCGATCTCCTTGCGGTGCAGCAGCAGACGGCGCCGACGGTCGGGATCGCGATTCCACACGCCACCATGGCTATAAGGGTGGATATGCAGGCCCACGAGCCAGCACTCGCCGCCACGAATCAGTGCGAAGGTATCGGTAATCTGGCACGCGCGCTCGCGAATCGACTTGACCTCGGTACCGCTCAGCTCAATACCGCACTCAAACGTCTCATCGATAAAGTACTCGTGATGTGCCGAGCGATTCTTGGAAATGAGCTTGCGCTCGCGCTTACTGGGCATCGCCGGCCTCCTTGGCGCCATCGGCGTTTGAGCCCGCAGCCTCGCGCTTTGCCCTGCGCTCAGCATTGAGCTCGGCATCGCTCTCGCGCACCAGCTTGATAATCGCCGCGCATGCCTCCTCGCCCACCAGGTCGCGGGCACGGACCGTCAGACGCGTAGCCTCCTGCTTGTCGCCGTCGCTTGCAGCATCGGTCGCGCACATGATCAGGCAGATGGCGATCTCGGCCGAAGGCGAGGTCGGCACGCCCTGCAGGGCGAGCTCACCCATCACATGGTCGTCACTCTCGTCCGCGGCATCCGGATAGGTGGTATGGATCTTGTTGAGCAGGCGCGTCGTATGCGCATCATTGGGCGCCAGGCGCAGCGCCAGACGCGCGCAGCCCACGGCAGCCGAAATGTTCTCGGTCTCGGGCTCCAAGAAGTACTGACCCAAGTTGGTGTAGGCGCGTGCGGCGCACTTACCGTCGCTCGCGCGCTCCAGCACCGAGAACGAGAGCGATGCCCACTCCTGCTTGTCCTCGAGCGCGCGGAACAGCTCGGCCAAGTCCAAGCGATAGTTGCAGTTCATGGGATCCCAACGCACGGCCTGCATCAGGGCATTCCGAGCACTCACATAATCCTGCTGGCGAATGTAGGCAAACGCCATGTCGGAGTACAGGCGGTCAAAGGGAACCTCGACCTGCACCAGCTCGCGCGGATCCTTCTCCACGCGGCGATAGGCCAGGCGCTCAAACTTGCTGTCGAAGCTAAAGTACTGGCGCTTCTCCTCCGTCTTGCATTCAGCGTCGATATACTCCTCGGCAAGCTCCACCAGACGCTCCAGCAGCGGCGTCGCCGTAGCCAGGTCGCCCTGCGCCAGATAGTTCTCGGCATACGTGATGTCTTCCAAGCTGATAGGCAGGTCCATGACAACTCCTCGGTCCGGGCGGCAGACTCAACGCGCGCCTTAAATATCGGTCAATACACAAAACCCGGGTCTCTTACGAGGCCCGGGCGTTCAATTTTGGTAGCCCGTACCAGATTCGAACTGGTGATCTCCGCCTTGAGAGGGCGGCGTCCTAAACCGCTAGACGAACGGGCCATATGTAGCAAATGCAATGGCTGGGATGGAGGGAGTCGAACCCCCATTGACGGAACCAGAATCCGCTGTCCTGCCATTAGACGACATCCCAATGACTGCATCGCTGCGCTCGGCTGTGCCTTTGCGCAAGAAAGAAATATACGGGAAGTCCGGCCGTGACGCAAGCCCCAATTTTGACTTTTTTGAAATTCAGTCAAATACGGCCAACACGTGAAGGACCTGTGAAGTCGACCGCTGCACACGAAGGGCAAAACGCCGCGAGCGGTAGCCGTCAACCGTTGGCAGATTCTACCGCGAAAACGATAGCACCAGGCAACACAATCGAAGTATCAATGATCACGTAGATATCGAGGCGCCATGGACGAAGAGCTTGATTACCTATGGGAGACCCTGGGCCTCGAGATCACTGCTGACCTTTGGCCCGAACGGGACAAAATCCATCCCACTCTGCGCCCCGCCATCACGGTGATGCAGGCAAAATACCGCCGTGCATCCTTTTTGATCATGCGGATGTCATGGCACGCGGGACTCCCCGACCTTAAGCGAATCCAGGCAAGCCTCGTCGAGCTGTCCGGTATGCCGACTGTCATATCCGAGGCGCACCTGGAGCAGCGACAGCGTGAGCGACTGCAACAGCAGCGGATTCCCTTTATCTGCCCCGGTGTTCAGGCATATCTGCCCTTTATGGACGAGGAGTACTGGAGCGGCAAGCCCAACAAGCACGTAAAGGTCTACGATCCGCACGAATGGGCACAGCTCGAGGATTGAGCCGAGCGAGCCCGCCGATGGAAAACACGTCCCACCCTGAGCACTCAAAACGGGTCGCGCTTTCCGCAGCCGCTACAGCAACGCCTCGGCCCAAGCCGATTCCCTAAAGCCGGGAATCGCAAAGTCGTCGCCCACCAGCAGTGGGCGCTTAACCAGCATGCCGTCGGTCGCCAGCAGCTCGTAGCACTCCCGATCCGTCATGCCCGCATCCAGACGCGCCTTCAGGCCCAGCTCTCGATATTTCATGCCCGACGAATTAAAGAAGCGCCGCACCGGCAGCCCCGAACGAGCAATCCAGATCGCAAGCTCATCGGCCGTGGGATTGTCCAAAACGATATCGCGGTCGATATACTCTACCCCGTGTTCGTCCAGCCATGCCTTGGCCTTCTTACAGGTCGAGCACTTGGGATATTCAACAAACAGTACGGTCATGGGAATCCTCCGAATATAGATCGGCCAACGCAGGCACACGCCACACGAGGCGCCTTCGCATGATGGGCCAATTGTAGCCCACGGGTCACACGCTAAACGAACCGTACCCCGAATCCGCGTTTGATGAACGGCAGCAGCTCCATTGCCTCGGGCGTGATATGACCCGCAACGTTCATGCGCTCGTCACCGGGAAGATCGACCCGCGCAATCTCAAGCTCGCCTTCGTAGCGCCCATAGCCGCTATTGCTCACAGCGATCGACCCCGCCTTTCGAAACAGGCCGGCACCGGCATCCGTCGGCACGGAATCCGGCTTAAGCGTCGTACGCGACTCCTGAGACCTAAAGATGAGGGTGCTCGAATCGGGCCGGTTGTGATGAATCTGCCCACGTACATAGGCATAACCGGGCTCAAGCTCGCATTGCAAGTCCACGTATCCGGCGGAAACTTGAGCAAACTGCGCCCAGCCCGCATCGGAAAGATCGGGGTCGCCGACCAACACAATGTCGCAATCGGCGCCATGTGCAAGCTCAAGCATGTTGAGGGCAACCTTTGACGCGTGACCGCGCTGCGCCTCGACCGTCGGCAGTCCCTCGAATACCGGCCCGCGAACGTTAGCATCACCCGGCACAAAAGCCATGATTTCGAATCCAAGCGCCGCAAGACGAAGATTCATCCGAGCAATGTCCTCCAGAGCTAAACCGGTATAAGGCTTGGGGTAAAAATTGTGACAGGCGGCAAAACGAGTCACATCGGCACCGGCCTCACGCCACGATGCGATTTCATCAGAACTCACCGTCGATGCATTGACCACTATGCGAAATACACCGGACAGCTCCGCGACCCGTTGGGCGCTAAAGCCATAGTCCAAACGAAGGTATTCCAACCCCAGATCGCGCAGGTCCTCGATGCGCTCAAGCCCGAGCAAATCGCACGTGCGAGGCCCCACATCGGCAATGAGCGCAATGCCGCGGGCGGAGAGCAGCGACAGCACATGACGGACCTTATCGGCATACGCCGCTCCCCCATCCTCGGGAATATGCAGTGAGGTGAACGCGTAGCGCGCACCCGCCGCGGCACCACGCTCAATCGTCCGCTCAATATCCTGCAAAGGGCTGGAAAGATAAATCGAAATACCCGTTTTCACGCTACAACGCTCCTTTAAAAAAGGCCGGCGGAGCAGTTAGCCCCGCCGGCACAACCATAGCATCAAGAAATCTGCCGCGCGCCGCGAACCCCGAGCAACACGGCTCGCGATATCAAACTACTCGCCAAAGAACTCATTGATCTTCTGCTCGTCGACGCCAAAGAACCACGTCAGGACAAAGCCGGCGGCATAGGCAAGCAGCATAGCGGCAACGTAGCCGAGCTGCTGGCCAGGAACGACGATCAGCAGGCCAAACAGACCGGAAACGCCCTGAGAAACCGTGCCGATGTGAAGCAGCGCCGCGAGCGCGCCGCCAAATCCGGCACCCAGGCAGGCCGTCACAAACGGACGAACGAGCGGCAGCGTAACGGCATACATCAGAGGCTCGCCCACACCCAGGATTCCAACGGGAATGGACTCTGCGACGTACTTCTTGAGCTTGGCGTTCTTGGTCTTAAAGTACAGCGCCAAACCGGCACCGACCTGGCCGCCGCCAGCCATCATAAGGATGGGGAGCAGGTAATTGATGCCCTTGGTAGCGCCGTCGGGATCGTTGAGCATAGCGTGGATCGGCGTGAGCGCCTGATGCAGGCCGACGGAAACCAGCGGCAAGAAGCCTGCCGACAGGATATAGCCGCCCAGGACGCCCAGCTTCTCGAAGATAAAGGTCAAAACGCTAAAGATGGCAGTCGTCAGCCATGCGCCAACCGGCTGGATGACGAGCATCAGAGCAAAGGCGCCGATGATGAGCACCAGCAGCGGGGACAAGAACGTGTCGAGTGCGTTGGGCATAACCTTGCGAATCTGACGCTCCATCCAGGCAAAAAATGCGCCAGCGATAAGAGCCGCGATCATGCCGCCCGCTGCGGGGTTGTACTGCGCATTGGTGAGCGGCAGCAGAATGGCAGCGGCAGGATCAGCCGCACCAGGCGCAAGCAGGGGCATGGCACTGTTGGCAATACACATCATGCCGGCGATGCCGCCCAGCGCAGCGGAGCCGCCAAACTCACGTGCCGCGTTATAGCCCACCAAGATGGGCAGATAGGCAAACAGGGCCCAGCCCATGGAGCGAATGCCCTGGTACCACCACTCGCCTGCAAGCGCGCCTGCCGTCGAGACGTTAATGACGTTGCAGATACCGTTGATGAGGCCAGCCGCAATGATGCCGGGAAGCAGGGCGACGAAGACATTGGAAATCTTCTTGAGGAAGGCCTGAACCGGCTTGGACTCGTACTTTGCCTTCTGCGCGGCCTTGTTTGTGGCCGCAGCGTCGACCACGCTCTCGTCAGCAACGCCTTTCGCAAGGCCGGTGAGCTTGGAGAACTCCTCGAGCACCTTATTCACCTTGCCCGGCCCCAGCACGATCTGCATCGTGTCGTCCTCGACCAAGCCCATCACGCCGTCGAGTGCCTTAATACCCTCCGTGTCGACGCTGCCCGTGTCTTTGACGGTCACGCGCAGGCGCGTCATGCACGCCGCGTTTGCGAGCACGTTGTCTTTACCGCCCAAAAGGTCCAGCAGCTTTTGAGCCAGCTCTTTGTTCGTCATAACTCCTCCTTGTATTGGGTATCTCGTTTGGATGTCATATCAGCTCACGCCGCGCACCTATTGGGCATCGGCATTGCTCTTCTCATGGCCACTCACCGCAGCACGGACATGGCCTCGCGCTCGCTCAAGAGCTACCGCAGCCTGCTCGACATCGCAGTCCAGCAGTACCGAGACAATAGCGGTTTTTACGTGGCCGCCGGCATCTGCAAGCGCCTGAATAGCGCGCTCGCGCGTGCAGCCGGTCGCCTCCATCACGATGTTCTGGCCGCGCACCACCAACTTCTCGTTCGTCTGCTGCACATCGACCATCAGGTTTTGGTATACCTTGCCGATCTTGACCATGGCACCGGTCGAAATCATGTTGAGAATGAGCTTTTGAACCGTTCCCGCCTTGAGCCTCGTTGAGCCGGTCAGCACCTCGGGACCGGGCACGGGTTCAATGGCAAGATCTGCGCTCTCCCCGATCTTCGACCCTTGGTTGCAGGCAATTGCAATGGTCTTGCACCCAGTTGCCTTGGCGTACACAAGGCCGCCCACCACATAGGGAGTACGGCCGCTTGCCGCCAGGCCAACGACAAGATCCTTGTCCGAGAGTCCACGCTCCCGCAGGTCGCTCGCGCCAAGTTCCTCGCTGTCTTCGGCACCTTCGACAGCCTTGATAAACGCCGTCTCGCCTCCGGCAATGAGCCCGACAATCAGATCGGGTGACACGCCAAACGTGGGCGGACACTCCGAAGCGTCGAGTACGCCCAGACGACCGCTGGTGCCTGCGCCCATGTAAAAGACGCGCCCGCCGCGCTCGAGTGCCTCAGCAGCCCAGTCGATTGCTGTGGCAACCTGGGGCAGCACTTTTGTGACCGACTGGACGGCACGAAGATCCTCATCGTTCATCGTCGTGACGATCTGCAGCGATGTCATCGTATCGAGGTTCATTGACCTTTGATTACGCTGTTCGGTCGTGAATTTTGTTAAATCGAGCATTTCATTCACCTCATCTTTCCTGTTTCTCGATGTAGTTTTGCTTAATGACATGCGTCGCTCGTTCGTAGTCGCTGGCAACGTAAGCAGCGTACAGGGCATCGACAACCATAAGCTGGGCCATACGCGAAGCCATGGCACCGCTGCGGACCAAGGGCTCACTCGCAGCGACGCCGAGCACGGCATCGGCCATGGTGGCAAGCTTGGATGATCCATCTACTTTGGTCACGGCCACAACGGGACAGTTGTGACGTTGGGCCTCGGCGGCGCAGTCCAGCACCTCTTGCGTCAAGCCCGAGTAGCTAAAGGCGATTGCCATATCGCCCTCATGCATGTTCTTGGCACACAAGAGCTGATCATGCCAGTCGTCGTACAGATGGCACTCTTTGTCGACACGCATGAGCTTTTGCGCCAGATCGTGCGCGACCAAACGAGAGGCACCGATACCGAACAGATTGACCGCACGTGCCCGCTTAAGATAGGCCGCACATCGCTCCAAGACGGTGTAATCGAGCGTTCGCGCCGTCGCTTCGATCGTGCGCACGTTGCTTTTCATCACCTTCCCCACGATACGTTCGACGCTGTCATCCATGGAGATGTCCTCGAGGGCAACGTCTTTCTTGTCACCCAAGAGCGCCAGCTCGGCAATCAGTTCGCGCTGGAACTCCTTGTAGCCCGCAAAACCCAAGCGCTTGCAAAAGCGCAAAATGCTCGAGGGCGAGGAGAACGTGACATCGGCAAGACCGCGGACGGACAGCCCGACTACCTCGTGCGGATGAGCGCTTACATATGCGATGACATTGCGTTCCGCCGGGCTCGCACTGAGCTCACGCTCGCGAAGCCGCAAAAGCAATCCGTTTGCCATCTCAAACACCTCCGTTGAGAAGAATTAAAGACCAACGAACGATTCGTACCGGATACAAACAGCTTTTGCGGTACATTGTGCCGCATCGTGGCGCACAAAGGGCGAGCGTTCTACCGCTCGCCCCTCAAATCCGACCGCTCGGAAACACGCGCGACACAAAATAATTCAACAAGGTCGCATTATCAGAAACGGGTTTGTTACCGGCTAGCGCCTCGCATGGGCGCCGATCGGCCGAGTCGCATGGCGCACCAACGCCGCTGCCAGCAATACCAACAGCATGGCGGTGACATAGCCCGCAGCATCGAATCCTAAATCGATAACGTCGAAATGCCTGCCGGGAACAAAGATCTTATGTACCTGATCGCCAACGGAGCAGACGGCGCAAAAGAGCAACACGGGCACGCAACGGGAGCATACGCTCCACGGACGCCTGGAAAAGCAAACCACGACCACCGAGGCGAACAATCCGACGAAGAAAAACTCTACGGTATGGGCAACGCGACGGACGTTCGTGCCCACCCACATGCGAATGGAAGCAAGTCGGCCAGACCGGACATTCGAAGCAGCCGAATCGGCGCCCCCGGTCATTCCGTACTCCGCCTGAGCTTCACCCGTGGCATCGGTAGCCTGAACGCCCGTAGCTTGACCCTCCACCACACGCGCGGTGGACTCGCTCAGCAACGACGTCTCCACCGCATTTTGCTCCGTCAGCACCCAGATGCCCGCCAGCGTTGCAGCGAACAGAATGATCGCGGTCCATCCGATTATTTGTTTTACGCGCGCCAAGGGCCTACCTCCTTTTTTTGAATATCAGCGAGTGTAGCCCCAAATGACATCGTCACCGTATCAAAATTTGAATCGCAACAGGAAGCGACAAAGCGACGCAAACCTCTACCCCGCCTCGCGCATCCAGCGATCGAACGTCCCCACGCACACGCCCAGGCACTTTGCCGCCTGGCTGCGGGTAATATCGCCTGCCTCATAGCTATCGCGCACCAGCTCAAACTGAGGAGGGCACTGCTTGCGAGGTCGACCGAAGCGGACCCCTCGCGCCCGCGCCGCTGCAATTCCCTCCGCCTGGCGCCGATGGATATTCTCGCGCTCCACCTGCGCCACGTAGCTCAGCAGTTGCAGCACAATATCGGCAATCAGGGTGTTGGTCACATCCGGCGCGCCGCTGGCCCTGACGCGCGTGTCAAGCAATGGCATGTCCAACACCACAATGGCAACCCCGAGCTCCTTGGTAATGCGTCGCCATTCCTCAAGAATCTCGGAGTAATTACGGCCAAGTCGGTCGATAGAAAGCACCACCAACACGTCCCCGTCTCCCAGGACGTGCAGCAGCTCGCGATACCGCGGGCGATCGAAGTCCTTGCCGCTCGCATGGTCGGCATAAATATTCGCCGAGCCCACGCCATAGGCGCCCAGCGCATCCAGCTGCCGATTCAGATTCTGATCGCGCGAACTCACCCGCGCATAACCGTACACCGTCGCCATCTCATCCCCGCTTTCTTGTAAACCTGCCAAAAAGGGACAGGTTTATTTTGGTAGGTTTTACCTCTCAAATAGCAGGTAAGCGGGCGGCCGAGCAGACGGCAAGGTAGCCACGATTCAAATGCGGAGGGCGGCCCCGAAAGACCGCCCTCCGCTCTCCCGCCGCGAGTCGGGATTTGGCTAATGGATAAGCTTAAAGTCCAAGTGCCCGCGCGTGGTATTGACGCGCGAGACCTCGACAATCACGCGCTGACCCAGTTCATAGCGAGTCCCCGTGTCGGCGCCCGTCAACGTAAGCGCATCCTCGTCGAACTCGAACCACTCGTTGCCCAGGCTCTTGATCGAAACCAAGCCTTCGACCTGCGTTAGGTCCAAGCGCACAAAGAGGCCCATGCTGCTAACCCACGAGACGGTTCCGGCATAGCGCTCGCCCAGACGGTCCTCATAGTACTGGGCAATCTTGATCTTTTGCGTCGCATGGCTGGCGGCATCTGCCGCGCGCTCGGCATCGCTGCATGCGCGGCAGATCTGCGGCAGAATGCGCGGCAGCGACTCGCGCCCCTTGCCGATCAGCCGCGGCGTACGGACCAGGGCGTCCTTGCCACCGAGCTGCTCATAGGCCAGCTGCAGCTTGAGCACGCGGTGCACCACCAGATCGGGGTAGCGACGGATGGGACTCGTAAAGTGACAGTAGCACGGCGCGGCGAGCGCAAAGTGGCCCTCGTTGCGCGGCTTGTACAGCGCACGCTGCATGCTGCGCAGAAGCAGCGTGTTGACGAGCGGTGCGTTTGCCGTACCGGCGGCAGCATCAACTGCAGCCTGCAGCTCATCGGGGCTCCCCAGGGCAATACCGGCAGCACGGCGATCGTCGATGATGCCTAGCTGCGCCAGCGCAACGGCGGCACCGTGCAGGCTATCGGGGCTCGGATCCTCATGCACGCGATAGCAGGCCTCGATATCACGGTCTGCCAGCCACTCTGCAACGCACTCGTTGGCGAGTAGCATGGCTTCCTCGATAAGCGACGTGGCACACGAACGCTCGCGCGCCACAATCTGCACGGGTACTCCGTCCTCATCCAATAGAGCGCGAATCTCGGCCGTGTCAAAATCGACTGAGCCGCGGGCACGACGAATACGACGGCGAAGTTCGGCGAGTTCGTTGGCGGCGACAAGGAAATCGCCGAGGTCGACGTTATAGCCGCGAGCAGTTTCCTCGCACGCAAGACCGCGCTCAAGCGCCTCCTCGCGCGAGGCCTCAGCAGCCGCAACATCCTCAGCGGCGCCTTCCAGCACCGAATACTCAACCGCGCCGGCACGCACCAGCAGCGCCTCGGCGCCGTCATAGTCCATACGCACACGCGAGCGAATCACGCTGGGGTAAGGATCGTAATGCCGCACGCGACCCTGCGCATCGAGCTCAATGTCAACGGTAAACGCAAGACGGTCCTCGTCAGGGCGAAGCGAGCATAGGTCACAGGACAGGCGTTCGGGCAGCATGGGAAGCACGCGATCGGCCAGATACACCGATGTCGTACGATGGCGAGCCTCAAGATCGATATGCCCGTCCCAAGCCACATAGTGAGAAACGTCAGCGATATGCACACCCAGCTTGTAGCCACCCTCGGGCGTGCGCTCAAGCGAAATGGCATCGTCAAAGTCGCGCGCGTCGACCGGGTCGATCGTGATGACAAAGCGGTCGCGCAGATCGCGGCGGAGCGGGTCCTTAAGCGCCGCGGACACATCGAGCGAAAGCCCCTCGGCCTCGTCCAGCGCGGCCTCGGGATAGCTATCGGTATAGCCGTAACGCGCCATCACGTATTGAACGCCCAAATCGGGCGCGTCATCTCCGCCAATGCGGCGTTCGATCGTCACGGTGCCCGATTCCAGGCGCGTCGGGTAGGTCAAAATGCGCGCGACAACGGCATCACCCGGGTGGACGCCCAGACGATCCGCCGAGGTATCCTCGGGCAGAATGAAGAAGTCGGCCTTCAGGCGCGAATCGAGCGGCTCGATCACACCGAGCGGACCAGCGGTCTGGTACGTACCCACCACGCTTATGGCTGCGCGCTCAACCACGCCTTCGATCACGGCGCGCCGCTCACCGTGCGGGCTGTTCTTAATGCTCACGGCAACGGTATCGCCATCCATGATCTCGCGCTTACCGCGGCCCATAACCTTGTAGTCGCCGCTCTCGGTTATGACATAGGCGCCATGCTCATGGAGCTGCACGCGCCCGGTCAGGCTCGGACGGCGTTCGCTGCGCACCGGCCCACGCTTATTGCGGGCACCGCGCTTATGCTTGTTATTGCGCCCCATGGCGCCTCCTTGCTATCGATGACGAACTCCAAAGAGTCTACCCAAATGATTCGCTTTCCTGCCGTCCCCTAGAAATCAAAAAACGGGCCGCCCCATAAGAGACGACCCGTTGGAAGGGATGAATTCCAGGCATGCCTACACGCGCAGGTAGCGGCGCATGGCTATGGCAGAACCAAAGAGACCGATAATCACACCGACCAGAATCAGCGCAGCATAGGTCACCAGGTAGTACTGCATCGGCAGGGCAAACGACATCCAGCCGATGCTCTCCTGCAAACGCGGAATCATCAGATTGCGCAGCAGCTCCAGAACGCCGATGGAAAGCAGCGAGCCCAAAATGGCCTGCAGTACGCCCTCGGTGATAAACGGGCCGCGAATGAAGCCGTTGCTGGCGCCGACCAGACGCATAATCGCAATCTCACGACGACGCGCCGTGATGGACAGGCGAATCGTGTTGTTGATGAAAATGAATGCGATAAAGGTCAAAAGGCCAACGAGCACCACGGCGGCGATGCGGATGTAGTTGGTCACCTGGAACAGGCGGCTCACTTCCTCCTGGCCGTACAGCACGCTCGCGTTGACGTCGCCGTCATCCGCGATCTTCTGGAAGTCGACGTTCTTCTTGAGCTTCTGGGCCGTGCTCTCGACCTTGGACGGATCGTCCATCTCAATTGCAAACGAAGCCGGCAGCGGGTTCTGGCCATCGAGCGCGCTCATGGTGGCGTCGGCGTTGCCCGACATCTTGCTCGTATACTCGGCCAGCGCGTCGTCCTTGTCCTTATAGGTCACGGACTTGACGTTATTCCACGTCTTAAGCTCGGCCTCAAAAGCCTGAACATCGGCCTGATCGGCGTCATCGCTAATGAACGCGTTGATGACAACCTGATCCTCGACGGTGCCGATCACGGAGTTCAGCATCGCGGAGCCCATGATGAACAGGCCGATGATAAACAGCGAAAGGAAGATCGTGATGACGGCGCCGAGCGAGGTAGTCCAGTTACGGAAGAAGTGACTGATTGCCTCTTTGAAGGAGTAGCCCACGTTAGTTGGTGCCATAGTTGCCGTAACCTCCCCTCTCCTGGTCGCGGATAACGTGGCCGCCCTCGAGGGCGATCACGCGACGGTGCATGCTATCGACCATCTCGCGGTCGTGCGTGGCGACGATCACGGTAGTGCCGGTGCGGTTAATACGCTCGAGCAGCTTCATGATGCCCAGCGAGATCGCCGGGTCGAGGTTACCCGTGGGCTCGTCGCAGATCAGCAGCGGCGGACGGTTAACCATAGCGCGGGCAACGGCCACGCGCTGTTGCTCGCCACCGGAAAGCTGATCGGGCAGCGAGTCCATCTGATCGGCCAGACCGACCAGACGCAGCACCTCGGGCACCTGGCTGCGGATGACGCCCTTGGGCTTGCCGATGCACTGCAGGGCAAACGCCACGTTTTCGTAGGCGGTCTTTTGCGGCAGGAGCTTAAAGTCCTGGAACACGGCACCAATCTGACGACGCAGGAATGGGACCTTGCGGTTCTTGATCTTCATGAGGTCCTGGCCGGCGACCAAAATACGACCGCTTGTGGGCTTGACGTCGCGGTTGAGCGTCGACAGCAGCGTGGTCTTGCCCGAGCCGGAGTGACCGACCAAAAAGACGAACTCGCCCGGATAGATCTCGATGTTAATGTCGTCGAGCGCGGGCTTGTTGGGCTGCGCCGGGTAGATCTTGGTGACGTGCTCCATAAGGATGACGGGCTCGACACCGGCCTGCTTGGCCATCTTCTTGCGGCTAGCCTGCGGATCGATGGGCGCAAACACCGACGTAAAATCGGGGTTGTTGAGCGCGTTATCGAGGCTTGCGACCTCGGCGGCCTGATCGCTCTCGACCACCGGGGCAGCAGGCTGCGTGGGATCGGGAATAGCGGCAAAGAGACCGGACTGCGCAGGCTGAGGAACCGGCGTCGCAGGGGCCATGGGGTCGGGAATGCCGGCCATGGTAGGCTGCGGCGTGGCGGCGCCAGCCTGAGGCTGCTCCACGCGAGCGGTCACGGCCTGAACGGGCTCAAAACCCGCCGTGCCGGAAAGCGCGACATCGCTGGTGGGATTGTAGGCAAAGGGATCGGATGCCGGCTGTGCCTGATCTGCCGGCTGAGCGGGGGCCTGAGCAACAGGCTGGCCCTCTGAATCCGGAGTGGCGAAACGGCTGCCCTGGACGCCTGTCTGCGTCTTGGGGGCATCATCGCCCGCACCGGAGGTACGGAAGTGGTTACCCACTGGTGCTCCTTATCGTCGTGCGTTTAAACTACATGAGCGCTTTGTATTTTAGCAGCATTAGCTTTGCTGCACATAAGAAGCATGGCGGGGTTTGGGTCTCACCGGCCGGGCGCAGGGTTACCTCCCAAATCGTCCTCGCGCATGGCCGGCATTTGTCCTGCTCCTGCGGAGCTGCGGACAAACGCCGGCCTGCGCTGCGGAAAGATTTGGGAGGTAAGCCCTGGGGCCTCCTGCGGTAACTAGGGAGGCCGAGGCTATTCGTCTTCTTGCTGCAAGTGCGTGGGCTGAGATTTTGGGATGTTGCAGGCTCTTAGCTGAGAGTAGCACTGACATTTGTCCTGAAATGGCTGGTCGTTAGGGATTGCTACCGGTAGTTGCGGGAGGGGTGGGGCAGATTCTAACTAGAAATGGTGGTCGCTACCGGTTGTTCTCGGCATACTCGGCTCATTCGATTACGGTCGCCACATGAAAGGAACTGCTATGGATCTTGCAATGGCACAGCGGCTCGTTGACCGCCGCAAGGCTGCCGGGCTTTCTCAGGAGGCGCTTGCTGCCCAGCTGGGCGTGAGTCGTCAGGCTGTCAGCAAATGGGAGCGCAGCGAGTCCTCACCCGATACCGATAACCTCATTGCGCTCGCCGCGCTGTATGGTGTGTCGTTGGACGAGCTGCTATATGGGGACGCGGCCAACGATGCCGACGACCTAGAGGACGGTAGCGCCGACACCGAGGCGGCGGATGTGGCTGACGAGGCTGAGGATTCTGCCGAGCACGCCGATTGCGGCGACAAACCACTTGTCGATATTTCCCTCGCGCGCGGTATCCACGTCATTGATCCCAATAAAGGCGAGGAAGTCCATGTTGGTTGGAGCGGCATCCATGTGACCAACGAGCGCAAGGGCGAAGAGGTGCATGTGGGGCCGGGCGGCGTGCATATCGATACGCTTGAGGATGATGGGCATAGCGTGCGTACCAATGACGACGGCACCGTCACCATCGACGGCGAGACGTTTTCCAGCTGGAAGGAAGCACACGACAAGCTCGACCATCATGGCAAGCATTTCCACACCAAGGTCGGACGTGCATGGAACAAATTCCCCTTCCCCGCACTTGTCACTCTCGCCTATCTGGTGCTCGGCATTGTCTACGGTACATGGGGCATGGGGCTTTTCCTCGTCTTTCTGGTTCCCGTCTACTACGCGATTGGTGACTTCATCGATCGGCGCCACCTGTCTAAGCTGATCGAGGCCATCTACCCGGCAGCCGCCATCGCTTGGTTCCTCTACATGTTGCTCTGTTTGGGACAGCCCCATCCTGCATGGATCATCCTCATCACGATTCCCGTCATAAAGGCGCTCATGCGCTGGTGCCGCAAACAATGGAAGCATCGCAAGCAGGACTAAGCCGCTCCCGTCCGTCAACATCACTCAGCCAACGCCGCCCGCTCCTTCTAGGTTACGGTGAAATAGGGACTGTTTTGAGGCTCCAAAGCGCCAAACAGTCCGTATATCACCGCAACTTACGAATGGACCGGGCAATTCCAGCACAGGAGCTGCCCTTTAGCCGGTCGCATGCCATGAAAGGGGCCCATCTACTACGATGGACTCGATGGGGCCGACCATACCCGCCTTTTCCGAAAATTGGCAAGCCCTCTACCTGCGGTTTTAATTTCATAATCTTTGTCATGGTCGAGGGTGTGGTAGCAAACGTAGTAGATAGGCCCATTTTGTGGCATACGACCCATACAAGCCCAATCTCGAAGGCTAAAGAGAGCCTCTCATCCACGCCTGTGAGCGAAAACCAAATAGAATGAAAGGCAAATGGAAAAGCCCGTTTAACGAGCGGAGGACATATGCGCGACGTAGCCGAAAGCGACTGGAAGCTGTTTAAGAAAATGCTTCCTCAATGGCAAGAACGTTATATGGAAAAGCTCATCGGCCAGTACGTTGAGATACTGAACGGCGACAGTGAAGCGTCCAGTAGATTTTGGGCACTAGAAGAGCGCCTCAATAGAGACAAGCTGTCCTCAGGCGTAATTGCAAACGACATTCGCCGCAGCACAATGCACCGCGAGATAGCCAATTTGCTTATCGACAGCGTGATCACCCTTGACGACCTTGACGGTTTTACCGAGGACATTAAGAGCTATGCGCAACACTGGATTGGCCAGTAAGAGCACTGAACGACAGACATCCCCAGCAAAACGGGGCAAACGCCGGGCCACATAATGGTTGTCCGGCGTTTGCCCAGATAAAACCTGCCAAAATAAACCTGTCCCTTTTTGGCAGGTTACTCGGCGCTCTTGAGGGCGCCGACCATGTCAATCTTGTTGAGGGTACGGTTGGTGGCGAGGTTGACGATAAAAGTAAAGCCAAAGGAAAGCACCACGGCGAGCACGTAGCTTAGCGGCTCGACCTCGACGTCAAAGTACAGCGACGGCATCTGCAAAATGTACGTAAAACTCTCGGCCAGCAAGCCGCCCAGCGGTACGCCCAGCGCGGCTCCGATCGCCGTGAGGATCAACGTCTCCTTGTTAACGTAATGGTGAACCTCGCCACGGCGGAAGCCCAGCACCTTGATGGTCGCCAGCTCGCGTTCGCGCTCCGAAATATTCGTATTAGACAGCGTAAACACCACCACAAACGACAGGCACGCCGCCATAAAGGTCACGAGTACCACGACCGAATTGATGATGGTGAAGTTGGCCTCATAATTCTCCCAATGCTCGGCCGTACTCGAAATCGTAAGCCAACCGTCACTCTTAAGCTTCTTGCTAAACGCAATCTGGTCAGCCGACGAACCCTTAAGCAGCACAAAGACGCCGTTAAGGCGTGCACTTCGACCGAACGCGCGCTCATAGGTGCCCTGCGTCATGTAAAGCGTGTTGCCCAGATAGTTGAGCGAGATGTCGCTGACTTTGACCTTGGCAACATTGAGCGACGAATCCTGGACGTGAGCCGTGTCACCCGGCTTGATCCCCAGCACCAGCTGAGAGCTCTTGCTCAAATACACGTCTCCGTCACGCAGGGCGAGCGGTTCTTTGGACTCATCCTCCAGGCGCACGTAATCGCCCAAGTCACCCGTGCGGTCGTCGGGAATCACGATGAGCTGCACGGTCTCGCTCTTGCCGCCAAACGTAAAGGTGACGTTGTCGGTCATAATCGGCAGGGTCGAGGTCACCGTCACGTTGGAATCATTGGCCGTGCTGCGCTCATCCAATGCCGCGCACGTCTGCGAAAAATCGTCGGGATTGGCGACCGCCAGCAAGTCATAGCGCGTGATATGCCCGTACTGCTTGGGCGACAGCGCGACCGACGTATCACGGATGCCCATGCCGCAAATCACAAGCGCCGTGCAGCCGGCGATACCGAAGATGGTCATAAAGGCGCGCTTTTTGTAGCGGAACAGGTTACGTGCTGCCACCTTGTTCAAGAAGCCCATGCGGCGCCAAATAAAGCCGATGCGCTCGAGCAGAATGCGTGAGCCGGCGCGCGGCGCCTTGGGACGCATGAGCGAAGCCGGCGTCTCGGCCATCTCGTGGCGGCAGGCGATAATCGTAGCGCCCACCACGCCCACGGCAAACAGCGCCACCGAAACGATTGAGGACACGATGTCGTACGAAAGCAGCATCTGGGGCAGCGAGTACATGTCGTCGAACACCGTAAACAAGAACAGCGGCAGACCCACAAATCCGATGATATTGCCGAGCACGCCACCGATCAGACACGCCCACAGCGAGTAGTCCACATATTTGGACAGGATACGCCCGCGTGAATAGCCGAGTGCCTTGTACAGGCCAATAAGCGTGCGCTCCTCCTCGACCATGCGGGTGGCGGTGGTGAGACTGATAAGCACGGCGACGATAAAGAAGATGAACGGGAACACCGTGGCGATGGCCTCGATCGAAGAACTATCGCTCTCGACGCTCGAGTAGCTTGCGATATTGCCGCGGTCCTGGATGTACCAGGTGCATTCGCCCAGGTCGGAGAGCTCGGCACGGGCATCGGCAAACTGCTGGTCGGCGGCGGCGCGGCGCTGGTCCAGGTCGGCTTGCGCCTGCGCACGCTCGTCGCTGCCCTCGGCCATGCGATTGATGTTGTCCTGCTCGATCCCAAAGACCATATTCGCCTGACGCTCAGTCGCGTCCAAGCTCGCCGGTGTGTCGACCGTCAGCTCCTGAGTGCGCGCCTTCTCACGCTCCTCGCGGATCTTCTCGATATTGCCCTTGACCTCATTGATCTTTGCCGAGTAGGCATCCGAATAGGAGTTGAGGCTCTTGGCTCCCTCGACGACCACGTGGACAGCGGAGTAGGAAGAAGATGTCGCGGCATCCTCGCTCACGTAGAACTTGTAGTCCGCAGTCGAAGCAGCGCGAAAGGCGTTGACTGTCGAGTCGGAGCTCACGTCGGTAGGATCGAGAACCTCGGCCGTGATGGTGTAGTCCCCATCGGCAAACTGGTCCTTGGCGCTTTGGTTCGACGAGCTCGCATCGTTGGCGGCAAAGCTCACCGTATCGCCGATTTTCTTGCCCGAAGCCTTCAAAAAACGTGAGGTCACTGCCACTTCGCCCGAAGTCTCGGGCAGCTCGCCGCGTACTAGCACCGGTTGGTCAATATTCTCTTTGGAGAGGCTCTGTACGACGACACGCTCGCGCGTCGTACCCACGGCGGTATAGGCGGTCTCGGTATAGATGCCCTCGGCCGTCTCGACGCCATCGACCTCTTGGATCGCGGCAAGATCGTCATCGGTCAGACCATAGGTCGACTGCACGTTGATGTCATAGACATTCTGCTGGTCAAAATAGGCGTCGACCGAATCACACAGGTCCTCGCAGCCCGCCTTAAGGCCGCACATCACGCTCACGCCAAGCGCGGTGATCACGACGATAGACAAGAAGCGTTTGAGGCTGCCGCGAATCGTGCGGTAGATGCCACGGCGAAAAACCGTCGGCACCATATCGTTTGAGCTTTGGGCGGTACGGTAGGTCGTAAAATCCTGCTCGCGCTCCGTGTTCTGCGCGCCGCGGCGTTGGCTGTTTTGGCGGTCCTGATTCATGGGCGCTACCACTCGATCGTCTCGATAGGCACAGGATTTTGCTGGACCGTCTCGCTCTCCACGCGGCCGCTCTTAAAGCGGATCAGGCGATCGGCCATGGGCGCCAGCGCAGAGTTGTGGGTGATGATGATGACCGTAATGCCTTGCTTGCGGCAAGTGTCCTGTAACAGCTGCAAGATCTGCTTGCCGGTTTTGTAGTCGAGTGCACCCGTAGGCTCGTCGCACAAAAGCAGCTTGGGGTTCTTAGCCAGCGCGCGGGCGATGGATACGCGCTGCTGCTCGCCGCCCGAAAGCTGCGCCGGAAAGTTAGCGAGGCGGTCGCCCAGGCCAACCTGGCGAAGCGTTTGCTCGGCATCGAGCGAATCGGGGCAGATCTGCGCCGCGAGTTCGACGTTCTCAAGCGCCGTCAGGTTGGGGACCAGATTGTAGAACTGAAAGACAAAGCCGACGTCAGCGCGACGGTATTCCACAAGCTGAGCCTCGTTGGCAGAGCTCACGTCACGCCCGTCCACCGTCACGGTGCCAGAAGTTGCCGTGTCCATGCCGCCCAGAATGTTGAGGGCCGTGGTCTTGCCGGCACCCGAAGCACCCAAAATGATGGCGAGCTCACCGCGCTCGACCGTAAAGCTCGCGCCGTCGAGCGCGTGGATGCGGGCATCGCCCTCGCCGTATGCCTTGATGACGTCTTTGAATTCGATATAGGCCATCGATTAATTCCCATCTGGTCGGATAACTCTTTAGTATTACCCATTTCCCACCTACCAAAAAGGGACAGGTTTATTTTGGCAGGTTTTATATGGGGAAACGAGGAGCGCCGGGAGGCGTCCAGCGCAACCATTTGACCCAAACCGTGCTCACCGCTATGATGCCGCTGCGGAATGAATGTCTCCGCTGGGTGCGCTAGCTAAGCTGTCGCGTCGCCCTAAACCGCCTTGTTGCTGATGACTTCTGCTGTTACGTGATGTCCCTTGGGTATCACGCCGCGGCAGGAGTCTTTTTTGTTTTGGAGGAGAAGTGTCGGAAAGCAGCGCATCGAGCAGGATTAAACGCCTGGTCAACACCTATAGCGGTCTCGTGCTCATGGGCGCCGTCGGAATCCCTATCGGCGTTATCGTTGGCGCCATCTGTGCCCTTTTTGGTCGTGTGCTCCTGGCAATCGGCGCCTTCCGTGACGAGCACATCGTACTGCTCCTTCCCTTCCTCGCCCTCATGGGCTTGGCCATCGTATTTGCCTACCTCACCTGGGGCAAAGGCACCGATCGGGGCATGAGCTTAGTATTCGACGTAGGTCACGGACGCGAGGACGCCATCTCCCCGCGTCTGGTGCCGCTCATTATGCTGAGCACGTGGGCCACGCATCTCTTTGGCGGCAGCGCGGGACGCGAAGGCGTAGCCGTGCAGATCGGCGCAACCGTCTCGCATTGGATCGGCCGACGTCTACCTTTCCGAGAACCCGGCAACACGTTTTTGCTTATCGGCATGGCCGCCGGCTTTGCCGGACTCTTCCGAACGCCCCTCGCCGCCACGGTCTTTGCGATCGAAGTACTGGTCGCAGGACGCATGGAATACCGCGCGCTGTTTCCCGCGCTTACAGCCTCGCTCGCCGCAAGCATGACCTCCGGCGCTCTGGGGCTCGAGAAGTTTGAGGTCGCCGTTACCGCCTCGTATGCGCTCGACCTCCCCGGTCTTGGACGGCTGGCGTTGTTGGGTATCGCGTTTGGTATGGTAGGTGGAGCTTTTGCCTGGTGCCTTGCCCATGCCAAGACCCTTGCAGCGCGGCTGCTCCCCAGCCCTTACATACGCGTTGCCGTTATGGGCCTTGCGCTGTCGGCGATTCTGTTCGCGCTGTGGCAGGGGCGATACTGCGGCCTTGGCACCAACCTGATATCGGCGGCGCTCGACGGTGACGGCAAGCTCGCCATCATGCCTTGGGACTGGGCGCTCAAATTCACACTCACCATCGCCACGCTTGCCGCAGGATATCAGGGTGGCGAGGTGACGCCGCTGTTCTCCATCGGAGCCAGCCTGGGTGTCGTACTCGCCGGGATTCTCGGCATGCCCGTCGAGCTCTGCGCCGCGCTGGGATACGCCGCCGTCTTTGGCAGCGCCACCAATACGCTGCTCGCGCCCATCTTTATTGGCTGCGAGGTCTTTGGCTTTAGCAGTCTGCCGACGTTCTTTATTGTCTGCGTCGTGGCCTACCTGTTCAACATGGATAAGTCGATCTATGCGCTGCAGGAGCACAGCCGCACCCGATAAACAGGGCGTTTGCCACCAAAAAACGCGCACGACAGGCCGGGCCCGCCGCGCGCGTCATCCTATACACGATTAGTTATTGTTGTTGGTCATCGAAGCCACTGCTGCCGCAAGATTGGAAATGGGCATTGTCTGCAGCCAGATGCGCCCCGGACCGGTGAGCACAGTGTTGAACACGCCTTCACCGCCAAACATGATGTTTTTGACGCCCTTGACCATCTGCGCGTCGATGCTCACCGTCTCCTCAAAGCCGGCCACGTTGCCGGTATCTACAATCATTTGCTGGCCAGCAGCAAGCTCGTACTCAACTAGGTCGCCGTCGATCTCGGCAAAGGCAATACCCGAGCCCGTGAGCTTTTGCATGATAAAACCCTCGCCGCCAAAGACGCCGGTCTTTGCCTTCTTGTTAAAGTGGATGCTCAGCTCAACACCACTTTCCGCGGCAAGGAACGAACGCTTCTGCAAAATCCAGCTCTTACCAGGGCCAATCTCGATCGGTATAATGCGGCCGGGGAAGCAAGAGCCAAACGCAATCATGCCATCGCCGTGCGCGGTCCAAATGTTTTGGAACAACGCCTCACCCGAAAAAGCCTTAGAGAACATCTTGCCTATACCACCGCCCGAGGTGGACATCTCCATGTTGGGGGTCATCCAGACCATGGCACCGCTTTCGGTGATCATGGATTCGCCGTCGCTAAGGTTGCACGTAACAACCGGGAAAGCCCCTCCGCCGATCTCGTACTGCATGACCGTCTCCTTTCCTTCGGGAGCCGAACAACGATGTCCATATTTTAGCAGTTAGAGGTGCGTTTATTTGGGTCGGTGGCGTTCATGGCGCCGATCACCGCCAGCCTCCGCTGCCGTCTGCACAGATAAAACCTGCCAAAATAAACCTGTCCCTTTTTGGCAGGTCTTAGAGGCGGACGGTGAAGGTGATCTGGTTACCGTGGCCGCAGACAGAAGCGCTCCCGCCATGGGCTTCGGCGATGGCACGCACCACGGATAGGCCCACGCCCGAGCCGCCCGTCTTGGAGCTGCGCGACACGTCCGCACGATAGAAGCGGTCGAACAATCGATCTAGGTCGCCTTCGGGCAGCTCGTCCACGGCGTTCGATACGACAAGCTCGGTGGCGCCCTTACCCTGAACGCGCGAAACGGCACGCAGGCTCAGCTCAATCACGCTGCCCTCGCTCGCATAGCGCGTGGCGTTGTCCAGAAGCAGCTCAACCACCTGCGCCACCGCCGCAGCATCGGCATGGGCCCGCACGCCGCACGCAATCGACGTCGACAGACGCTTGCCGCGCGAAACCGCCACCGATTCAAACGGCGCCGCAGCCTTGTCCACGGCCTCCGAAAGATCGATCGATGTCATGGTAAAGCCCGCCGAGCCCTCGTCCATACGTGCCAAAAACGCTAGACGTTCCGTGAGCGCCGTCAGCCGCGCAACCTGCTCGTGAATGCTCTGCGTCCACTCACTTTCGCCGCTCTCGATCTCTTGTACCTCATTGGCGGCGTCAATTACAGCCAGCGGCGTCTTGATCTCGTGGCTCGCATCGGTAATAAAGCGCTTTTGCTTGCTGTAGCTCTCGACCATCGGTCGAATCACCGCGCCCGAGGCACCCGCCACAATTGCCAGCACCGCCAGCCAGCCAATGCAACTGATCGCCACGCTCGCGCTCAAAAACGAATGAAAGCTTGCAAGCTCGCGCGAGCAGTCCACGAACACATAGGTGATCTCGTCGTCCTGGACGTCGGTCGTATAACGATAATTGCCAGAGAAGCCCGAGGTCCAGCCCTTGGCATGCAGCCTTGCGGCAATACTGGCGGCGCGCTTGGCACCAACCGCGGCAATGCGGGCCGTATTGACATCGGCAACCTGTCCGGCGTCAATCGTCACCGTAAAGTAGCGCGTGTCGAAGGGAGACTCCGCCGTCATGCCTTCGAAGTGTCTGATGCGAACGCCCGCTTGGCTATCGCCGGCATCCTTGCCATTAGCGGGCTCGGCTTTAGGCTCGTCCCCCCAATCGATACCGTCCTTGCCCGCCAGAATATAGTCCAGGCGAGCGTCGGCCATCTTGCAGACATGCGAATAATTGACGATGTTGATGCCGGCGATGATGAGCGTGAGCACCACGGTCACGGCGCCCATGGCAACGAGGATAAACTTGCGACGCAGACGGCGGCCCAATGCGTCAACAGAATTAGCCCGCCCCGTACTACTCGAGGCGGCGTGAAACCACTCCGTCATGCGCTTGCACCACGCGCTCGCGCTCACGCTTATTCGCCTTCCTCGACAACCTCGAGCGAATAGCCCTGGTTACGCGACGCGCGAATGGCAACGTTGGCACCAAGCGCCGTCAGCTTTTTGCGCAGGTACGAGATATAGACCCACACCACGTTGGCGCCTTCGGGCGCGTCCTCACCCCAAACCTCGAGCATCAGACGTTCAGTAGGCATGCGCGTGCCGGCGTTGCGCATAAAGAGTTCCATAAGCTGAAACTCGCGATTGGCCAGGTGCTCCTCGCCCAAAGGTCCCACAAGCGTGCAAGCCGCCGTGTCGAGGCGCACGTTACCCACGCTGAGCGTCGTGGCGTCAATTGCCGTCGCGGCGCGCGTCATGGCACGAATACGCGCAAGCAATTCCTTGGCGGCAAACGGCTTGGTCAGGTAATCGTTGGCACCGGCATCCAGGCCCTCGACCTTATCGGACACCTCGCTTTTTGCCGTGAGCATGATGATGGGCAGTCGCTTTCCGGCGGCGCGTGTACGCTTGAGCACCTCGATGCCGTCCATGCCGGGCATCATGATGTCCAGGATTGCGGCGTCGTAATCGTTGGTGAGTAGATTCTCGAGCGCCGTCAAGCCGTCGAGGGCGGTGTCGACCTCGTAGTCGCTATGTTGAAGAATCGCGGTGAGGGCGCGGGAGAGACCAGGTTCGTCCTCGGCAAGCATCAGCTTCATAGTTGCTCCTTTGGCGCATGGAAATACAGGTTTCGATACTGCCGATAATAGCGCACCGAAAGCTGCCTTAGCACAGCCCTAGCGGCTCAACCTGCGCGTTTTCAAATACGCAAGATATGGCTTAGCCAAACTTAAAGCGCAGATGCCAAGCGTCTGGACGCATGCCGGCCGTAGAAGGACGGAGGCTCGTCCTTTCGCGGCGTCCTAGTTATGCAAAGCGTTCGAGCGCTATTCCTCGTACGCGCCCTCAAGCCGAAGCAGCCACTCCTTGCGATCAAGGCCGCCAGCATATCCGTTGAGCGATCCGTCGACCGCGACCACGCGATGGCACGGCACGATAATCGAAATGGGATTACGCGCAACCGCAGCCCCCACCGCACGAGGAGACACGACGGGTGCCTCATTTCCCGGCACACGATGTCGAGCCGCAACACGCTGAGCGATCTCGCCATACGTAGCGACTTCGCCACGCGGAATTGAAAGCAGCTCAAACCAAACCTCGCGCTGGAACGCCGTGCCGATCATATGCAACGGCGGCGTAAACCGAGGCTCCTGCCCCGCAAAATAAGCATTCAGCCAAGCCCAAGAACGCTCAAGCACCGAAGAAGCCGCGCCATTTGCCGGACTCACCGAAGACATCCCACCGGTACCAGAAACCGCATCGGCACCTACGACATACTCCGCATCCTCTTTGAGCAGCGTAGAGCCAAAGTGCTCCTGCCCCTCAAACCAAAGCCCCGTCAGACCGCGGCCATCAGCGGCAAGCAGGATTTCGCCCAAAGGCGAAGCAAATGTCGTCGTGACCACCAGCGGCTCCTTTCAAAACTCCGCAACATAATACCGCGAATTGTGCAGACAACCCCAATCGACCCCAAAGTCACCCAAGGCAGCAGGCGCGACAGCGCCCCAGCTGCCGCACGACCCCAAAGTCCCCGCAGGCAGCAGGCGCAACGCGCCGCAGCTGCC
>UQNB01000017.1 GCA_900542235.1 uncultured Collinsella sp. | reverse complement strand
GCAGCGCCTGGCGGGGTTCTCCGCGCCCGGGCGGGCCCCAGCCATATCGGCGGCCACCACGATGGTGCCTTCGTTGTCGAGCGAGGCGCGCGTGATCTCGGCACGCGGCGACTGCGCCACCAGAATGTCGATGCCGGCCTCGACCTCGCGCGCAAACTGCTCGTCGCAAGTCACCAGATAGCAGGCTGCCAGCGGATCGTGCTCGGCCTGAGCCATCAGGTCTGCCGCGACCACCATAGGCTTGGCCGTGGCGTCGGCCAGCACGCAGACCTCGGAGGGACCGGCGACCATATCGATACCCACGTCACCCGAGATGATCTGCTTGGCCGCGGCAACAAAGGCGTTACCCGGTCCGGTGATTTTGTCGACGCGCGGAATGGTCTCGGTACCATACGCAAGTGCGGCCACGGCCTGAGCGCCGCCCACCATATAGATCTCGTCCACACCGCCGAGCTTTGCCGCGGCGAGCGTGTAGGGACTGATCAGGCCGTCTTTTTGCGGCGGGGTCACCATAACCACGCGCTTGACGCCGGCGACCTTGGCGGGAATGGCGTTCATGAGCACGGTGGAGGGATATTGCGCGCGGCCGCCCGGTACATAGATGCCGGCCGCCGCGAGCGGGGTCACCTTAACGCCGAGCATCGTGCCGTCCACACGCGTGGTAAACCAGCTCTGCTCGACCTCGCGCTGGTGGAACTCGCGAATCTGGCGCGCGGCCTTCTCAAGCGCGGCGACAAAGGCCGGGTCGAGGCCTTCGAGCGCGGCATCGATCTGCTCCTGCGGCAAGCGGAAGCTCTGCAGCTCAACGTCGTCAAAACGCTGACAGTAATCGCGCACCGCGGCATCCCCGTTGGCACGCACGTTGGCCACGATATCGCGGGCGGCGTCGATGATGTTTTGCGGCAGCACGCCTTTGCGGTTGAGCTGGTTGGTAACGAGGCGCTCACCGGGAGCAAGCTTGATGGTCTTCATATCGGTATCCCCTATCGGTCGAGGTTGTGTTCGAAAAACGAGAGGCCGGGCGGCGGCGCCAATCGGCCCGCAGCCCGTACGTTGGGGCGCCCGTGCGCGCTCGCGCTATTGTGCCGAGCCCGCGACGGGCTCAAAATGCTTGTCCTTCACGGCAGCCGCCAGGCGATCGGCCAGATTGCGTACGCGCGGATCCAGGCGCGCAGCACCCGGATTGACAAAGAAGCGGGCCGTGCAGTCCATGATGCGGCCGGTGATGACCAGGTCGTTGTCGCGCAGCGTGGCGCCCGTGGCGGTGATGTCCACGATGCGATCGGTCATGCCGACGATGGGGCCCAGCTCGATGTTACCGTGCAGCGAAACGATATCGGCGTTCACGCCGCGCTCGGCATACCAGGCACTCGCGATGCGCGGGTACTTGGTGGCCACGCGAAGCGACCCGCGACGGGCATAGTTGCGCTCGGCCTGGCCAGCGCGCCACGCGGGCTCCGCCTCGATAAAGGTGCACAGACCATAGCCCAGGTCGACCAGCTGCAGCAGGTTGAGGTCTGCCTCGATGAGCGAGTCCCAACCGCAGATGCCGCAATCGGCACCACCGCAGCCCACAAAGGCAGGCGCATCGCTGGGACGCACGATGACAAACTCGATATCGCCGACCGCGCCCTCGCCGGCACGCGTGTCGCGGCCGCGCACGATCAGGTGACGGCCGGGGTCACGCAGCTCAGAGACGTCCAGGCCCGCGGCCTCGAGCACGTCGAGCGTGTCGGCCTTAAGCGAGCCCTTGGGCACGGCGATGCGCAGCGGGCCCTCGGCGCCACGGCCCGCGGCGTGATCGCCGTCGGAAGCGGCATCCTCGGCCGAGGTGCGCGCGGCCTCCAGGCGCTCGAGCGAAAAGGCGAAGCCCGCCGCCGGCACTTCGATGCCGTCGCCAAATGCGCCGGTAAAAATGGAATCATAGCGTCCGCCCGAACCGACCGGATCGGGCAGTTCGCCGGCATAGGCCTTAAAGACCAGGCCCGTGTAGTAATCGAAAGAGTTCATGATAGAGAAGTCAAACGACAGCACCTGGGCGTCCTCGGGTGCCAGGCCCTCAACCAGGGCACGCAGCTCGCGCGTCAGCGGCGCGACAATGCCCGCCGCCGCCAGCAACGCATCGACGCGGTCGAGCACCTCGGCGCCGCCGTGCAAGCGCGGCAGCTCGCTAATGGCGGCCTTGACGGCATCGGACTCGGTGCTTGCCGCCACGCGGGCATCGAGGCCCACAAAGTCGTTGGCGTGCACGCAGCGCAGGGCCTCGGCGGCCAGCTCGCGATCCTCGCACGCCGCGAGCAGTTCCTTAAACGGACGCACGCTACCTGCGATAATGCGCGCATCGAGCAGTGCCAGCTTACGCACGGCCTCGGCCACGAGCGAGACGATCTCGACATCGCCCGCGGTATCGCCCGCACCGATAAGCTCAAAGCCCAGCTGTGTAAACTGGCGCGAACCACCGGCATTTCGCTGACACTCACGAACCACCGGCGCCTCGTAGCGAAGGCGCAGGGGCAGGTCGGCAGCGTGCATGCGGGTCGAAACCAGGCGCACGATCGGCAGCGTGTTGTCGGGACGGACCACCAGCAGGCGGCCATCATCGTCAAAGAGCTTAAACGGCGTGTCCGCAATGCGGCCTCCTTCCTCGAGTGAGCCTTTGTCCTCGAGCAGCGGCGTCTCGACCGGAAGGTAATGATGCTCCCTAAAGCAGCCCTTCACCGTCAGCGCGATCTCCTCGCGCGCCTGAGCCTCCTCGGGCAATATGTCCCGGAATCCCCACGGTGTGGCCGTCATCTGGTGAGCCTCCTCATGCTGTGTTTCATATAGAACGAAAAACCGGCATAGCTCCGCCGGTCTTCTGGGTACTTTAGCATACTAGAGTGTTTGCGGGGAGAATCGTCCTCCTCGGCTCACACCGTATTCATTTGGAAACATAGGGCAAGCGGTTAGCAGCAGTCTCTTGTCACAACGCAAAAAGGGCGCCCGCGCAATTGCGGACGCCCTTGTGCAGGGTCGAAATATCAACCAGCCAAGATATCGGACCCGTGACCAACTCTTAGTAGTCGAACTGGTGGTAGTAGCGGCGGTACTTGAGGTTGTGCTTGGTGACCAGCTCGTAGTTGCGCGCGAGGCGGTCGGTGGTCAGCACGGACAGGATCCACGGCGACACGATGACGCGGAAGTCGTCGTCCAGGCCCGGGATCGCGTACTCGGCGGTGTCGATGATGACGTAGTCCTCGTCGCCGGTCACGCCGCTGGTGAGGAAGGCGCGGACGCGCTCGTCGAGGGCGCGGCACTCGTCCTCTCCCATGAACAGGAACACCGGGACGCCGGGCTCGAGCAGCTCGAGCGTGCCGTGGAAGAAGTCGTGCGAGGTGATGTGGCGGATGCGCTTCCACTGCATCTCCTCGAGCAGGCACATGGAGTACAGGATGGTCTCGCCCCACAGCGCGCCCGAGCCGATGAACATGGTGTAGTCGGCCAGCGCGTACTTCCTGGCGAGCTCCTCGGCGCGCGGCTCGAAGCGCTTGCGGATGTCGAGCATGTCCTTCCAGACGTCCTTCGTCTGCTCGATGAACAGGTCGAACTTGGGGAAGCAGCCGCGGCGGTTGAGCAGGCGCAGGCCGAAGCAGTCGGCGAGGTAGTAGCCCTTCTCGCAGCCGCCGGCGCCGTGGTCGGAGGCCATCATGACGCAGTTCTCGGCGCCCACGGCCTGCCCGATCTTGCCCTCGGGGTTGGTCATGGCGAAGACGCGCACGCCCATCTCCCTCATCTTGCCGACGGCCTCGAGCACCTCGGGGGTGGTGCCGGACTCGGAGGCGGTCAGCACGACGGACTTGTCGGTCATGCGCTTGTGGCCCATGACGTTCCACTCGGCGGCGTGGATCAGGTAGACCTCGAGGTCGCGGTCGCCGAACTTGTTCATGAGGTACTCGAGCTGCATGAACTCGTCCCAGGTGCCGCCGACGCCCATCAGGAAGACGGCGTCGTAGCCCTCCTCGTGCACGCGGTCGGCCAGGGCGGTCATCTTCTTGCCGGCCTCGTAGACGTTCCTGCCGTCCTCGAGGTAGCCCTCCTGGTCGAAGTGCATGATCTCGATCTTCTCGGTCTCCTTCATGTGTGTCCTCCCATCACATGTGCGCAATTCTATACATCGCGCTTCTTGCTGATACCAATTATAGCCATACGATTGCTTGTTATTTAATACCAATCCAAACTCACGGAGATTTGCGGCGAACGGTCGGTTTCCTCGCCCGAGTGGTATTACAACGCCAATAGTTGTCTATTTCGAGCGCTACTGCCAACGGGCTCCCCACAACTCGCCAGCTATAAAAGCGTTGCGCCAGACCCGCCCAAGCGTTTCCGGCGCAACCGCGCAGTTTAGTTATTCGGCTTCCATCTCCGCTGTCACACGGCGATACATCTCGATAACCTGAGTCGTCGCCTTGGACGGATCCTGATAGTAGCGGCCATCACACGTCTCGGCCGAGACATAGCCCGTATAGCCGTGGCGCATGAGTGCCTCGAGGTCGGCACGCATATCACGCTCGCCGTCGCCCCAGGCAAGATGCGTCGTGCCGCCGCCCACATCTACAAAGTGGGTGTGAACGATCTTGTCGCCCAAAACCTCAAAGTAGCCGTCGATCGTGTCGCCGGCAACTTCCATGGCGCCAAAGTCAATACAAGCCTTACAATTGGGGCGATCGACCGCCTCGAGGATGCGCGCCACATCCTGTGCGGTGTTGACCAGCACGGACTCCGACGGCTGCAGCGCCTCGAGCGCGACGCGAATACCGCGCGTGTCGGCGTAGTCGCACACCGAGCGCAGCATGGCAACGCTGCGGGCCCAGGCGTCCTCAGCCGGCTCGTCCAGATAGGCCCAACCACTCGTCACCAGAATCTGCGGCGCGCTCAACTCAACGGCTACATCGATCACATTCTTAAAGTACGAGAGGATGCGTTTTTGGCCCACCTCGCCACGTACCGCGACGTTCCACGGCTTGGGGTTGTTCTGCTCGGGACACACGCACACGATCTTGATACCGTACTGGGCGGCAAGATCGCGAATCTTATCCACCGAATCGTGCTCGTGGCAATCCACATACAGGTGCATCGAGCCGGTCCACAGCTCGATATTGCGATAGCCGGCCTCACCTGCAGCCTTAAAAAACGTCTCGATGCTGTAGTAACGATGGTTGATGTTCATGAGCGAAAGCTCGGGTACGACCATAGCCCTCCCCTTTCGTACGGAGTTTAAAAAAACAGGGGGCCGCCGCAGATGCGACAAGCCCCCCAAAGATCGACGCAACCGTTAGACGCGATGGAAGCGCGATTCGAACATATTAGGCAAGCACGCCAAAGTAAGCGCCGATGATGCCCACGACCATGGTGCAGAGGATCAGGACCATCGGGTTGATCTTCTTGGAGAGCAGCCAGTAGTAGAGCCAGAAGGCGGCCATACCGAGCATACCGGGCATGATGCCGTCCAGGATGTCCTGGAGAGTCTGGGCGGAGTCGCCCTGACCGATGGCGATGGGCAACGAAGCCCAGAACATGTCCTTGCTCATGGCGCCGACGACCATAACGCCGACAATGCCGACGCAGGCCATGATCTTTTGCATCAGGCCGGTCTTCTGAGCCTCGTCGAGGAAGCCAATGCCTAGCTCATAACCCTTGATAGCGCCAAAGATACGAATCAGGAACGCCGGGATGTTGTAGACGAGCAGGAAGGCGATGGGGCCAAAGACGTTGCCGGCCTGGCACAGGCTGATGCCCACGGCAGCGGCGACGACGCGCAGGGTGGACAGGAAGAAGGAGTCACCCAGGCCGGAAAGCGGACCCATGAGGGCGGCCTTGATGTCGTTGACGCTCTCGGGCTCAACCTCGCCACGAGCGACCTTTTCTTCCATGGCCATCGCGATGCCACCCACGAAGGGAGCGAGCTGCGGGGTGATGTTGAAGAATGCGCTGTGACGGTGCAGGGCCTCGGCGTAATCATCGGGGCGGCCGGCATAGATCTTCTTGAGCATGTTGGCGACCATCAGGCAGAAGGCAATGTTCATCTGCTTGTAGTAGGTCCAGGAGAATTCCATGCCCAGGGCGCCGGTGTTCACGGCGCTCTTAATGAGGTCGGAGCGAGTAATCTGGTTCTCGGAATTAGAAGTCATCGTCCTCATCCCCTTCCACAGAAAGCTGGGACTGGGCGCCACCAAGGCCCAGCAGGTCGTACTTGTCGATGCCGATGATGATTGCGATCAGGGCGACGCCGAGGACGGGCACGTTGGCATAGGAGCACAGCAGGAAGCCCAGGAAGTAGAACGGCACGAGCTGCTTGGTAAGCACCAGACGGCCGAGCATGGCGAAACCCATGGCAGGCAGGATGTTGGCTGCGACGCCAAAGCCATCGAGGACGAACGTCGGGATGAAGTCGAGCAGGCCCTGAACAGCGTCGGCACCCAGATAGAAGGAGACCGAGCACAGGATAAAGGCCAGGACGACAATCACGAGACCGATAATCCAGTGCATAGCGTAGATACCCTTGAGGTTACCCTTGCTGGCAAAGACGTCGGCACGGTCGACCAGAAGGGGCATACCGGCGTTGACGACGTTCTTAATGGCCAGGCACAGAGTGGCGATGGGCATCGCGAGCGCGATAGCGGCCTCGGTGCTCTGACCCAGCTGAATAGCGAAGGCGCAGGCGAGCACACCGCCAATACACTCATCGGGCGGCACGTAAGCGCCGATGGAGATAGAACCCATGAAGAGCAGCTCGAGGCTCGCACCGATGGCGAGGCCGGACTGCAGGTCCCCGAGGACTATGCCGACGAGCGGGCACAGAACGATCGGGCGGAACGCATAGAGCGTACCGAGCTGATAATCGAGCTTACCGAAGGCAGCGATAAGTCCGATGAGGATCGCTTGAACAAGCATTGTTCCTCCCTTTGATCCCTCTTGGATCCGCGCGGCGATTCCCGACTTGTCAGCGCGCCCTTTTCCATGCCGACAATCGCCCAGACAGATCCAGCTTGTACCGGTGTGCTGTTAACACCTAAACCGGTGCAAATGATTTGATACCAATTATATAGTCATGCGAAAACTATTTAATACCAATCGCTCAACGGGCGTGTACTCCCGGTGAACGGTAGATGGGGGTAACGGGTAAAGCGTTTATCCGGTACGCCCACGAATAGGGGCGGCGCCGTGCGCGCCGCCCGTGGTTCCCAATTAGAGGGCGCTTAGGGCATCGACCTTGGGGTCGTCGGCCAGAGCGCGAATCTCGACCTCGACACCGCGGCCGACGAGCTCGCGAATGTCCTCTTCCTCGGCAGCAGTCACAAAGATCTGGCGGGAGATCTTACGGGCATCGGGACGCTGCTCGTCCTTGGACTTGGTGTTGCCCAGGTTGATGGAGGTGATCTGCGGGCAGCCGTCGACAAGCTGCTTGGCCTCGGCGATGCTGGCGACGCAGATGATCATCTTGTACTTATCGGTAACACCGGAGTTGATGGCCTCGATGGCGTGCTCCATGTCCTTGATGACGAGCTTGACGTTGGCCGGCTTTCCCATCTTGAGCGTAGTCTTCCAGACGGGATCGTTGGCAACCTTGTCGCCAACGCAGAAGATGCAGTCGGAGCCCAAGCCCTGGACCCAAGAGACGGCCACCTGGCCATGAAGCAGACGATGGTCGACGCGAAGCAGTTGAATCATGATTGACCCCCAAAGGTCTCATGCCGGAAACCCGGCCCCATTAATAGCAGGCGGTGACTAGAACTCTTCCTCGTCATCCGCATCGGTCAGCAGGTCGTTGACAAACTTGACGCGCGTGTCGTCAGCCGCGAGGATCTCGCGGATAACCTGATCGGCGGGAGCCTCCTGGTCCGAAAAGAGCAGCTGGATCAGCAGCGGCAGATTCATGTTGGCAACCAGGTAGGTGTTGGGGCGCGTCTGGACGATCTTGGTGAACTCGTTGTTGACGCTGCCGCCAAACAGGTCGGTGCACACGATTACGTCGTCGGCGGGGTCGAAGGTCGCCAGGAGCTTGGCGGCCTCCTCGGCGACGTCGGTGCGGCCGTCGACAAACATCGACAGGTCGTGGACGTTATCGCGCGCGCCCGAGAGCAGCTCGGTGCTCTCTTTGATGCCGGTCGCAAAATGCGCGTGGCTGGCAAAGATGTATTGCCTCATTGCGGTTTCCCCCAAATGGAATTAGTAGTCGAACTGGTGGTAGTAGCGGCGGTACTTGAGGTTGTGCTTGGTGACCAGCTCGTAGTTGCGCGCGAGGCGGTCGGTGGTCAGCACGGACAGGATCCACGGCGACACGATGACGCGGAAGTCGTCGTCCAGGCCCGGGATCGCGTACTCGGCGGTGTCGATGATGACGTAGTCCTCGTCGCCGGTCACGCCGCTGGTGAGGAAGGCGCGGACGCGCTCGTCGAGGGCGCGGCACTCGTCCTCTCCCATGAACAGGAACACCGGGACGCCGGGCTCGAGCAGCTCGAGCGTGCCGTGGAAGAAGTCGTGCGAGGTGATGTGGCGGATGCGCTTCCACTGCATCTCCTCGAGCAGGCACATGGAGTACAGGATGGTCTCGCCCCACAGCGCGCCCGAGCCGATGAACATGGTGTAGTCGGCCAGCGCGTACTTCCTGGCGAGCTCCTCGGCGCGCGGCTCGAAGCGCTTGCGGATGTCGAGCATGTCCTTCCAGACGTCCTTCGTCTGCTCGATGAACAGGTCGAACTTGGGGAAGCAGCCGCGGCGGTTGAGCAGGCGCAGGCCGAAGCAGTCGGCGAGGTAGTAGCCCTTCTCGCAGCCGCCGGCGCCGTGGTCGGAGGCCATCATGACGCAGTTCTCGGCGCCCACGGCCTGCCCGATCTTGCCCTCGGGGTTGGTCATGGCGAAGACGCGCACGCCCATCTCCCTCATCTTGCCGACGGCCTCGAGCACCTCGGGGGTGGTGCCGGACTCGGAGGCGGTCAGCACGACGGACTTGTCGGTCATGCGCTTGTGGCCCATGACGTTCCACTCGGCGGCGTGGATCAGGTAGACCTCGAGGTCGCGGTCGCCGAACTTGTTCATGAGGTACTCGAGCTGCATGAACTCGTCCCAGGTGCCGCCGACGCCCATCAGGAAGACGGCGTCGTAGCCCTCCTCGTGCACGCGGTCGGCCAGGGCGGTCATCTTCTTGCCGGCCTCGTAGACGTTCCTGCCGTCCTCGAGGTAGCCCTCCTGGTCGAAGTGCATGATCTCGATCTTCTCGGTCTCCTTCATTCCCGCTCCTTTCACGAGCAGTTTGAATTGTCGCACGGAATGAACGGGCTTGCCGCCCCGTCGCACCGCTTAACCTTGTGGACATCTTGGCCCCAAGCTCAACAATTCAAAGGTTCTTAATACCAGTGAACGATTACAGGTTAGCCGTTTTTAATACCGATTTTATGATTTCATCCTCCCCTCTCGGTAGACGGTCAGTTTTTGCCGCTCATCGGTCAAGCGACATATATCCGTAAAAACGAGCGCCCCCGCCATGCGCAGGGACGCTCTAGACGCTAATAGTTGTAGGTATATCCGCCGGCGTCGCCGCGGGTAAAAGACTTGGCATGCTCGATTGTCTGCCCACTCGAGTCATAGGTCAGGCCTTCCAGCACGAGCGCCAGATCGCCCGGCTCAAGATTGAGCAAACTCGCATCGCGTGCGCCCAGCGCCTCGATATCGAGTTTCTCTACCGACTGATCTGGCTTGCGTCCCAACATATCGTAGGTCTCGAACAGGCTGAAGACCGAAATGTCCACGTCTTCGATGCCCGGAAACAGCAGGCACGGAATCAGTGTCATCTCGATCGATACGGGCTCACCATCGATGCAGTTGAGGCGGCGCACCGAGTAAAGCAGATCGTCCTCGGCGATGCCAAACAAGTCGGCATAATACGGGCCGGCGTAGCGTTTGGAGCGCGCCAGGATGCGCACCGACGGCGTCGCGCCCGATGCCAAAACCGACTGGCGGAAGCCGCCCTTGCGTTCGTGCTCGTCAAACCACTTGTGTCCCACAAAGGCGCCTTTGCCCTGCACACGACGAATCTGGCCACTTTTGACCAGCTCGTCCATGGCGCTTCGGATTGTCAGGCGTGTCGTGCCAAACTCCTCGGCCAGCTCGTTTTCGGACGGAATCATCGAGCCCGTCGGGTAGTCGCCGCGCTCGATTCGCTCCGCAATGCAGCGGCGAATTTGTTTGTAAACCGGCAAGTCTTCTACTGCATCAGCCATTCGACACCCACCTTCGTCGCAACGCCGTCTGCCTCGCCGTTATCGGCAAAACGATACTTGGTCGGCAGAATCACGGACTTGCAATACTCGACAAAGCCATCGTTCTCGTCACGCTCGTGCGAAGCCTTGTAAAACACCGGCGTGCCCTCCTGAGCACCCAGCAACTTGGCCTCGTCGGCGTTCAGACGGCTGATGGAAATATGCTCCTTGCCGTGCGCCACATGGACATTCCCCTCTTTGAGCAAAACGTCGTAGAGGCTTTCCTGCTCAAAATCGTGATCGGGAAGCGAGGGGCACAAAGACAGATTGACGTGAGCCGTCTCAATCGACGCCGGGGAACCATTAACCACGCGCACGCGCCGAATGCAGAAGAGCGGCATGCCCAGGTCGATCTGGGCTTTTTGGGCCAGATCGATATCGGCGTACACGACCTTGGACCAAACCAGGCGTGCGGTCGACTTTGAGCCAACCCTCTCCACCGCCTGCGTATAGTTCCATGTTTCCTGAAAGATATTCAGCGGTTTGGGAGGACACACATAGGTGCCCGAACCGCGGCGGCTTTCCAAAGTTCCGCACGAAATAAGACGCGTGATCGCAGCGCGCAACGCCGTGCGCGACACGCCCAGCTCTTCACAGAGCACACGCTCGGCGGGCAGCCGGTCACCACCCTGCAGGTCATAATGTTTGATATACCAAAGAATGCCCTCAAAGGCGCGATCTTTGGGCGGAATCGCATATGGTTCACTCGACATGGGCAAGGCTCCTCAACCGCTTGATGCTGCGGGCATCATTGCTCCGGACGCCCCATGGCGTCGAAGGCTTCTTTGATCTGCTCCGCAACGTTCCGATACGATCGATATAGGCCGGAGTCTCGCTTGACTTCGCCCGCGGTCACCGGAATCTCAAGCTTCGAAATCTCATCCTCGCCGGTTTGCACGGCAACGATGACACCCATACCAAGGCACATATTACGCTTGGCAGCATTGTTTTTGGTAGCCTGAGCTGGATTAATCAAAATCTGCTGAGCTAGTTCGCGATTGCTAAGCTCCGGCACATCCTCGGGATTTCCGGTCTCGACAATCTCGCACTGCAGCACATCCGCGTAGTCAAAAATCCTCGGGGTCGCACCGCGCTGATGCACGGCCCACTTGCGACGCGTGGCATCCTGGTAGATAGCCGGCAAAAACGTAAACCGCGGCGGGTCCAAAATCGTATCCGTGATGGTAAACACATCGGGATCAAAGGCATCCTGCGGGTTTTTCTTCTTGAACAGCCCCATATCAGCCTCCCGTACTAGCATTAAACAACTCAAGCTGAATATAGCACCAATTTCAAGCCACTGCCTTACCCTATCGGTGCGCGGCGTCTATGGCTCGCCCAGCGGAAGAGTTAACGGACGAGGGCCGGGGTGCCTGCCTTGTTTTGAGAAGTGGGCTCCGCGAACTTCTCAACACAAGGCAGGCACCCCGGCCCCGCCGGCAAATAGCGGACACTCCGCATGCAATCTATGCAAACAAACAAGTACGCTTAGCTACATTCGGTAAGTTCGAGCACGCTGTCCTTAACGATAAGCTCCGGCTCCAGAACGACCTCTTCGGCACGCCTGCCGCCCCTACCGGCAAGACGCTTGGACATGCAGCCAAAAGCATGCTCCGCAAGGACACCAGGGTCCTGCTCAATCGCGGTCAGCGCCGGCTCAAAGAGAACGTCGGCCGCCGAGTTGTCATAGCTCACCACCGAGATATCGCCCGGGATGCTCTTCCCCATCTCGTGCAAGCGCTTGAGCAAACCGAGGGCAATGTTATCCGAGCTTGCGAACACGGCAGTGGCGTCAGTTGCGAGCACTGCCTCCGAGGCCTCGTATGCGCTCGGAATGTAGTACTCGCTCTCAAACTCCAAACGCGCGTCGATCGGCAGGCCAACCTCGCGCAGCGCGCGCTCATAGCCGGCAAGTCGCTTGCGACCCGTATTGGAACGGCGGGCATTAACCAGGCAGGCAATACGGCGGTGGCCTTGCTCGATCAGATAGCGGGTGGCCATATAGCCGCCCATCTCGTGGTCGAACATCACCTTGTCGCACTCGAGCCCCTCAATGGCACGGTCGACCATTACGGCCGGGATGGGCAGGTGGCTGACTTCTTCGCGCAGGGCGCGGTCATCGGAGAACTCGTCACCCACCACCAGGAAGACGCCATCAACGCCGCGCGTCACCAGCTGGCGCAGCAGCTCCAGATCGTCATCGGCGCTTCCGCCCGAGCTGGTAATGAAGAGCGCATAGCCGTCCTCGCGGCAGCGCTTTTCCAGGCTACCGGCGAGCGAGGCAAAAAAGCGGCTCTCGATGTTAGGGACGATAAGGCCCAGCGTGCGCGACTCGCGCATGACCAGGCTGCGCGCAATCTGGTTGGGAACATAGTGGTTGCGCGCCGCGACCTCTTTGATGAGCTTGCGGTTTTCTTCCGAGATGCGACAGGGCCGATTATTGAGAACAAGCGAGACCGACGAGGGGGAAAGCCCCACCTCCTGGGCGATCTGCTTGAGGGTGACTTTGTTGGCCATCTCGCTCCTTCCGGGTTTACGCGCAATCTCTTGAAAGTATAGCGACTACCCCTCTACCTCGGTGATAAACACTTTACCAATCCGGTGGACGGCTGTTTTATCGCCGCCAGCGCACCAAATCCGTCCGGGTGGGGTATATTGCAATCGATTGATGACAACGACCACCAAAAGGCGGATATCCGTATGCACGAGAACGATTTTTTTAACGAGGACCTGCTGTGCGCGCTCGCTGGCGTTGCCGGCGAGGACAACGTGCTGATGAGCGAGCCCATGCGCGAGCACACCACGTTTAAGATCGGCGGTCCGGCCGACGTCTTTGTCACGCCCGATACTGAGCAGGGCCTCGTCGCCACGCTCGATACCTGCTATCGCTGCAATCTACCACTCACCATCGTGGGCAACGGCTCCGACTTGCTCGTCGGCGACAAGGGCATCCGCGGCGTCGTCGTAGCGCTGGGCGAGGGCCTCTCCGACATTACGGTCGACGGCACGCACGTCACGGCGGCAGCCGGCGCCTTGCTTTCCGATGTCGCAGCCGCGGCAGCCGAGGCCGGCCTTACCGGCATGGAGCCCATCTCGGGCATTCCCGGATCAGTCGGCGGTGCCTGCTACATGAACGCCGGAGCATACGGCGCTTGCATGGCCGATGTGCTGGAGTCCGTGCGCGTCTACAAGCCCGCACGCATGCTCGACGACGGCACCCGCGGTAGCGGCAGCATTATCGAGTTCGATGTCGATGAGCTCAACCTGGGCTATCGCAAGAGCCGCATTGCCGACGACGGTTTCATCGTGCTTTCGGCCACTTTCAATCTCGCCCCGGGCAACGCCGCGATGATCAAGGCCGACATGGACGACTACCGCCAGCGCCGCGAGGACAAGCAGCCGCTCGACATGCCGAGTGCCGGCTCCACCTTCAAGCGCCCCGAGGGCTACTTTGCCGGCAAGCTCATCATGGACGCCGGCCTGCGAGGACACGCCATCGGCGGCGCGCAGGTGAGCGAAAAGCACTGCGGCTTCATCGTCAACGCCGACCACGCCACCGCCGCCGATGTCGACGAACTCATCCGCCACATCCAAACAACCGTCAAAGACCAATTCGACGTAGACCTCGAACCCGAAGTCCACCGAGTCGGCGAATTCCTCTAACAAAGAAGGCCCCGAAAGGGGCCTTCACTTTCTTTAATTCAGACAACCAGTCCGGTGTGTCGCGCCCCGAACCCAAGAGGGCCGGGACTGTCCGAGAGGCATAAGGTTGATCGCGAGTTCCGCACGAGCCGGAGAGCACTTAATGTGCTCTCCGTGCGAGCAGGACTGTCCGAGCAGGCAACCTTATGCCTCTCGGACAGTCCCGGCCCAACTTGCGTTACGACAGCGCAATACCGCCAAGCCAGCCCCAACGCACGCCAGAGCCAGTACCATAAAAGCTGATGAACGAATCAAGCGACTTAGACGTAATGGCGCCCTCGTTGCTCATTACGATGCCGCCGCCAACGTAGATACCCACATGACCGTAGATAAGGCCCGGAGCACCCGTGCCGCTGTGCGAGGAATCGGCCACGATCATGCCCACCTGCAGCGCCGAGCGGTCGGAGCTATAGCACCAGGCGTTGAACATGTCACACGCGTTGCCGCCAAAATAGCCCACGCCGGCATTGCGGAAGACGTTGGTAACCCAGGCAGCACACCAGCCCTGGCCGGGAGAAGGCGTCGAGTAGCACGCATTGACGACGGCCTGCTGCTTGCCCGAACCGCCCGTCTGTTGCGGGGTGCCGCCGGCATACGAGCCGCCACCCGAGCTCGAGCCACCCGAAGAAGAGCCCGTGTTCGCAGAGGCCGCGGCTGCCGCAGCCGCCTTCCTAGCGGCCTCCTCAGCCTGGGCGGCAGCGAGGATCTCGGAATCGCGCTGAGCCATGAGTTCCTTGACGTCGTCGGAAAGACCGTTCAGCACGGTCTGGACTTCTTGCTGCTTGGCCTGCATATCCTGCATCTGAGCCGTCTGCTGGTCCTTGAGTTTCTCCAGGTTGGCCTTTTGTGCTTCGAGCTCGGTCTTCTGCGCGTCGAGCTCAGCCTGAATCGTCTGGATATCCTCGATGGCATCGCGGTCGCTCTTGTTGATCTTCTCAACGTAATGCGCGTTGGCGACGAGTTCCTCAAACGAGCCAGAGGCCAGCAGCAGCGACAGGATATTCGTACCGCCGGACTTGTAGCTGGCGGCCACGCGATCGGAAAGGTCGTTGCGCTTCTTCTTGAGCTCGGCCTTCTTTTCATCGATCTGGGCCTGCGTGTCGTCAATCTTGCCCTGGACATTCTCGATGTCGTTGAGGGTCTGGGCATTCTTGTTGGCCAGCGCCGCATACTCATTTGCGATGCTGTCGAGCTGGGCCTGAACCTCGTCGAGTTGGGCCTGGGCGGCATTCAATTTATCGGTGGTTTCTTTGGAAGCCTCCGCCGCATGGGCGCGAGTGGGCAGGCCAAAAAGAACTGCCGCAGAAGCGGCGCCGAACAGGGCCTTAAGGGCAGTGCGGCGCGAGAGCTCCTGGGAAAGGATGGAATCGCTGTTTGGTGACATATGTACTCCGTTACATGCTTATTTATATGTCGCTCAACTCATACATATTAGCGTACATATGGCGCGTCCCAACGATTTCCACGAACGGCAGGAAACTACAAGGTCGGCGGCTCGTAAGCAATTGTCAAATTTGAGGTAACAATTGAGCAAGCTCTTATATGAGTACGTTAACATAATCCTCTGCTTTTCCTACAGTGCACCATTTGGGCGTCCCCGCCTGCGCTATACTCCCCTCTAGAAGTGTTCCTGATTCGATAGGAGACTACATGTCCAAAGCACTCGACCCCAAAGACACCTGCGTCCTCGTTACCGGTGGCGCCGGCTTTATCGGCTCGCACACCGTCGTTCAGCTGCTCGAGGGTGGCTACCAGGTCGTCATCGTCGATGATCTCTCCAACTCCAGCGCCGTCGCCGTCGACCGCGTCAAGACCATCGTGGGCGACGAGGCCGCCAAGAACCTCACCTTCTACGAGGCCAACGTGCTCGACCGCGATGCGATGAACAAGATCTTCGATACCCATCAGATCGACCGTGTCATCCACTTTGCCGGCTTTAAGGCCGTCGGCGAGTCGGTGAGCAAGCCCGTCGAGTACTACCACAACAACATCGAGAACACCCTGGTGCTCATCGACGTCATGCGCAACCATGGTTGCAAGTCCATCATCTTCTCGAGCTCCTCGACCGTCTACGGCGACCCGGACAACCCGCCCGTCACCGAGGAAGACCCCAAGAAGCCCGCAACCAACCCCTATGGCTGGACCAAGTGGATGATCGAGCAGATCCTTATGGACGTCCACACCGCCGACCCCGAGTGGGACGTCGTGCTGCTCCGTTACTTCAACCCCATCGGCGCTCATCCGTCGGGCCTGATCGGCGAGGACCCCAAGGGCATCCCCAACAACCTGGTGCCCTATGTCGCCCAGGTCGCCGTGGGCAAGCTCGAGGCCGTTCAGGTCTTTGGCAACGACTACCCCACCCCCGACGGCACCGGCGTGCGCGACTACATCCACGTGTGCGATCTGGCCTCTGGTCACGTTGCCGCCCTTAACTGGATGAACGGCAAGACCGGCGTCGAGATCTTTAACCTGGGCACCGGCACCGGCACCTCGGTACTCGAGGTCGTCGCCGCCTTCTCCAAGGCTTGTGGCAAGGAGCTGCCCTACGTGATCCGCGAGCGCCGCGCCGGCGACATCGCTGCCAACTGGTGCGATGCCTCCAAGGCCGAGCGCATGATGGGTTGGAAGGCCCAGTACGACATCGCGGACATGTGCCGCGATAGCTGGAACTGGCAGAGCCACAACCCCAACGGCTTCGCCGACGCCGAGTAGCAAAAACCTACATACCGTTCTTGCCCCGATCTCACGTTGTGAGGTCGGGGCTTTTTCATGGCATGTAGCCATTCGCCGAAAATCGACCAACTTTTTTATCTTGCCTGTACATGTTTAAACAACATGTTTTACAATAGGCGTATCGAATCAGAACACCGGAGGCGGACTGCACACCCATCGGCAGGCCGACCCCACAACAAGAAGGTTGGTGAGCGCATTCATGGAGCGTGCAAGCGGCGTCCTCATGCCCGTCTCATCTCTGCCCGGACCATACGGAATCGGCGGCTTTGGCTGGAATGCCTACGACTTCGTCGATTTTCTCGCCTCGTGCAAACAACATTACTGGCAGATTCTGCCCCTTACGACGACCAGCTATGGCGATTCGCCTTATCAGTCGTTCTCGGCCCGCGCAGGCAACCCCAACTTTATCGACTTTGCCGAGCTTATCGAGGCAGGGTATCTGGAGCAGCGCGATATCGATGGCGTGTATCTGGGATCCGACCCCAGCAATGTCGACTACGGTGCTATCTTTGGCGGCCGCCGTCAGATTCTCGACCGCGCCGCCGAGCGCTTTGCTGCCGACAAGCCGGCCGATTTCGATGACTTTATCCAGGCCAACGAGGACTGGCTCATCCCCTACTGTGAGTTCATGACCGTCAAAGAGGAGTGCGGTCTCAAGGCGTTTTGGGAGTGGCCCGCGGAGCTCCGCACCCGCGGCGAGGCTTCCGCCAAGGTCTGCGCCGACCATCCGGCGCGTATGCTCTACCACCAGATGACGCAGTACTTCTTCGATCGCCAGTGGAGCCGCCTCAAGGCCTATGCCAACGAGCGCGACATTCTCATCATCGGCGACCTGCCCATCTATGTCTCGCGTGACTCCGTCGAGATGTGGGCGACACCTGAGCTCTTTAAGATCGACGCCGCCGGCAATCCCGTGAGCGTCGCCGGCACGCCGCCCGACCAGTTCTCGGCCACCGGCCAGTACTGGGGCAACCCCATCTACGACTGGGACGCCATGGAGGCCGACGGCTTCTCCTGGTGGGAGGGCCGCATTCGCGCCGCCCTCGACATGTACGACGTCATCCGCCTGGATCACTTCCGCGGCTTCGAGGCCTATTGGGAGGTGCCGTTCTCCTCGCCTGATTCGTCCTACGGTTCGTGGACGCAGGGTCCCGGCCTCAAGTTCTTCAAGACACTCGAGGAAAAGCTCGGCACGCTGCCCATCATCGCCGAGGACCTGGGCTTCCTCACCCCCGGCGTCATCGACATGCGCGACAACTCGGGCTTCCCCGGCATGAAGATCCTGCAGTTTGCCTTTGAGGGCACCAACTCGTACTACCTGCCGCACAACTACATCGCCAACACCGTCGCCTACGTGGGCACCCACGACAACGAGACGGCACGCGGCTGGTTTGAAGGAACGGCCACCCCGCGTCAGCGCGAGCAGGCAGCCCTGTACACCCATCAGCAGGCCGGCGAACCCATGGCAGATGCACTCAATCGCACCATCGCCGCCAGCGTGAGCGACACGTGCATCTACACCATGCAGGACCTGCTCAACTTGGGCAACGAGGCGCGCATCAACACCCCTGCCACGCTGGGCGGCAACTGGACCTGGCGCATGCTCGACGGCGCCATCACCCGCGAGCTCGAGCACAAACTCACCGACTGGACCGAGACCTACTTCCGCATCCCGTCGAAAGCCGAAATCGAGCTTCCTCAATAGGAGCTACCGCGCCCGACCCCTCCCCACCGTGCGGACGCGCTTGCTTTTCCCGCGCGAGGCCACCCCAATCCCCTCGCGCGGGCTTCTTATGAATTGCAGACATGAAACAACCCATCACAGGAGAAAACATGCCCCAAATTAACCTCATGGAACTCGCCGAGCAGTCTTTTGGCACCTCGCTCGAGCAGCTCGACGACCGTCGCATTTACAAGCTGCTGGTCAAACTCGTGCAGGAGCGCTCTGCCGCCTGCCCGCTCAACAACGGCAAGAAAAAGCTCTATTACATTTCCGCCGAATTTTTGATCGGCAAGCTGCTCATCAACAACATGATCGACCTCGGCATCTACGACGAGGTTAAGGACCAGCTCACCGCCGCAGGCCACGACCTCAACAAGATCGAGGAGTTCGAGGTCGAGCCGTCGCTCGGCAACGGCGGCCTGGGCCGCCTTGCCGCGTGCTTCCTGGATTCCATCGCCACGCTGGGCTTGACCGGCGATGGCGTGGGCCTCAACTATCACTACGGCCTGTTCCGTCAGCGCTTTGTCGACAACCAGCAAAAGGCCGTCCCCGACGAGTGGCTCGGTGAGCAGGACATCCTAGTCGACGATGACCGTTCCTACACCATCGAGTTCGGCGATTTTGCCGTTACCTCCAAGCTCGTCAACATCGATGTGCCCGGTTACGGCCAGCCCACCAAGAACCGCCTGCGTCTGTTCGACCTGGCGAGCGTCGACGACGGCCTGGTCCCCGGCAGTTCCATCGACTTCGACAAGACCGAAATCGCCAAGAACCTCACCCTGTTCCTCTATCCGGATGATTCCGATGAGCAGGGCCGCCTGCTTCGCATCTACCAGGAGTACTTCATGGTGAGCAACGCCGCCCAACTCCTGATCGACGAGGCCGTCGAGCGCGGCAGCAACCTGCACGATCTGGCCGACTACGCCGTGGTCCAGATCAACGACACGCACCCCACCATGGTCATTCCCGAGCTCATCCGCCTGCTCACCACCGAGCACGACATCGAGTTTGACGAGGCCGTTACCATCGTGCGCTCCATGGTCGCCTACACCAACCACACGATCCTTGCCGAGGCGCTCGAGAAGTGGCCGCTCGCCAGCCTGCAGAAGGTCTCCCCCGCCATCGCCGACATTATCGTCAAGCTCGATGAGATCGCGAAGGCCGAGCACGACGACCCGCGCGTCGCCATCATCGACGAGCACGACACCGTCCACATGGCCCACATGGACATCCACTTTGGCTTCTCCATCAACGGCGTCGCCGCACTTCACACCAAGATACTTGAGGACACCGAGCTTCATCCGTTCTACGAGATCTATCCCGAGAAGTTCTCCAACAAGACCAACGGCATCACCTTCCGCCGCTGGATCCATGGGGCCAACCCCGCGCTCGCCAACCTGCTCGACGATGTAATCGGCACCGATTGGCGCAGCACCGGCGATCTGAGCAAACTCGCCAAGTTCGCTGACGACAAGGACGTTCTTGAGCGCCTAGCCGCCACCAAGGTCGAGGCCAAGGCCATCATGCGCCAGTTCATGGCGCTCGAGCAGGGCGTGACCATTCCCTCCAACGCCATCATCGACGTCCAGGTCAAGCGCATCCACGAGTACAAGCGCCAGCAGATGCTCGCGCTCTACATCATCTGGAAGTACCTCGATATCAAGAACGGCAACAAGCCCGCTCACCCCGTCACCATCATCTTTGGCGGCAAGGCAGCACCTGCCTACACCATCGCCCAGGACATCATCCATCTGATCCTGACGCTGTCGCAGTGGATTGCAAACGACCCCGACGTGGCTCCCTACCTGCAGGTTGTCATGATCGAGAACTACAACGTCACCGCCGCCGAGCGCATGATCCCCGCCGCCGACATCTCCGAGCAGATCAGCCTGGCCTCCAAGGAGGCGAGCGGCACCTCCAACATGAAGTTCATGCTCAACGGTGCCCTGACCCTGTGCACGCTCGACGGTGCCAACGTGGAGATTGCCGAGCTCGTGGGCGACGAGAACATCTACACCTTTGGCGCCTCGTCCAAGCAGGTCGAGCAGCTCTACGCCGACGGCACCTACGATGCCGGCGTGCTCTACCGCAAGCCCGGCACCAAACTGCTGGTGGACTTCATCACCAACCCCGCCTTTATGGCGACCGGCAACGCAGAGCGCCTGCAGCGTCTGCACGACGACATCAAGGGCAAGGACTGGTTTATGGCCCTGCTCGACATTGAGGAGTACATCCAGACCAAGGAGCGCGTGCTGGCCGACTACGAGGACCAGGACGCTTGGATGCGCAAGGCGCTCATCAATATCGCCAACGCCGGCACCTTCTCGTCCGACCGTACGATCTCCCAGTACAACGACGAGATCTGGCACCTGAGCTAGCTCATTCCCCTTACCCATCCTCTTGAGAAACGGAGTCGTGCCAACACGGCTCCGTTTTTTGTGCCCGCACGTTACCCTGTGACCCGACTCGGCCAAACAATCTCGATCTGTAACAACTACTCGGTAAAAACGGCCCCAGCTGTTACAGATTGAGACATACCGGCCCCTCCCTTTGGGTTTATCTCAATCTGTAACATCTGGCACCAAAAAATGGTTCTTCCTGTTACAGATCGAGACAAACGGAATCGTTCCGCAGCAATATCTCAATCTGTAACATCTAGCAGCTGAAATTCGCCTTTGGTGTTACAGATTTAGATGAAATGGTTAGCTCAGCGGAACCGTCTCGATCTGTAACATCTAACGTCCGAAATCGGCCCCACCCGTTACAGATCGAGACAAACGACCGGCCAGACAACCCCAACACAAAGAAAGGCTCCCCTCTCGCCCAGTGGACGGGAGGGGAGCCTTATATGTGACCGCGGCAAAAGGATGGCAATACCGCAGTCGCCCAAAGGGAGGGCCTGGATGCACCGGGCCTAGATAAGGTTCTTGCCAGAGACCTTATCGAAGAGGTGGGTCGCGTTCTTCTCGAACTTGAACCAGATGGTGTCGCCAGCCTTGAGCGCGCCCTTGGCCTCGAGGTCGACGACGGGGATAATCAGGACAAACTGGCCGTCGGGAGCGGTCACGTGGACATGCTCGGTCGAGCCCATGAGCTCGGTCACCTCGACGGTACCCTGGAGCGCGCCCTCCTCGCCCTTGTCGGCAAGCAGGATCTGCTCGGGACGCACGCCGGCCGTAATCTCCTTCACGTCGCCGCCGTCCCAGTTGAGGGCAAGCTGAGCGCAAGTCTCGGGGGCGAGCGCCACGTTCATATCCTCGGTCTTGACGGTAAAGCCGTTGCCCGAGCGCACCAGCTGGGCATCGAAGAAGTTCATCTGCGGCACGCCGATGAAGCCTGCGACGAAGATGTTCGCGGGATGGTTGAAGACCTCCTGCGGCGTGGCGATCTGCTGGACAACGCCGTCCTTCATGACCACGATGCGGTCGCCAAGGGTCATGGCCTCGGTCTGGTCGTGAGTAACGTAGATGAAGGTGCCCTTGATCTCGTGACGCAGCTTAATGAGCTCGGCACGCATCTGGTTACGCAGCTTGGCGTCCAGGTTGGACAGCGGCTCGTCCATCAGGAAGACCTTGGGGTCACGCACGATGGCGCGGCCGATAGCGACACGCTGGCGCTGGCCGCCCGAAAGCGCCTTGGGCTTACGGTCGAGGTACTGGGTAATGCCCAGAATCTCGGCCGCAGAGCGAACCTTACGGTCGATTTCGTCTTTGGGGACCTTCTTGAGCTCAAGCGTAAACGCCATGTTCTCGTACACCGTCATATTGGGGTACAGAGCATAGCTCTGGAACACCATGGCAATGTCGCGGTCCTTGGGTGCCACGTCGTTGACGCGCTTGCCGTCGATGAGCACGTCGCCCGAGGTGATGTCCTCCAGGCCGGCGATCATGCGCATCGTCGTGGACTTACCGCAGCCAGACGGGCCAACGAGGACGATGAACTCCTGGTCGTGAACGGTGAGGTTGAAGTCCTCTACAGCGAGCACACCGTCCTCGGTAACCTTGAGGTTGTGCTTCTTCTCCTCGGTCTTCTTCTTTTTGCCAAAGAAGCCCTTCTTTTTTGACTCGTTGTTGGGATACACCTTCTGAACATGTTTGAGAACGATCTCGGCCATGTCTCTACCTTTCGATATGCGGCGCCACGCTGAGGGGCGCCGCAGAAACTTGCAAAACAGTTACGGCATCAGCCCTTGACGGCACCTGCCACCACGCCGTCGATGATGTACTTCTGGCAGAAGATGTACATGATGACGATGGGGATGACGACCATCATGATGCAGGCCATCATGGGGCCGAGCTCGACGTGGCCATAGCCGCCGCGGAAGTACTGGATCAAGATAGGAATGGTCTTGTACTTGGTGGAGTCGAGCGTAAGGTAGGGCAGCAGGTAGTCGTTCCAGACCCACATGGTCTCGAGAATGCCGACCGAAAGATAGGTGGGCTTCATGATGGGAAGGACGATCTTAAAGAACACCTGGACCGGGTTGCAGCCGTCAATCATGGCCGCCTCCTCGATCTCGAGCGGGATGTTCTTTACAAAGCCGGCGAACATAAAGACCGCCAGGCCCGCGCCAAAGCCCAGATAGATAAAGCAGATGTTGAACGGCGTATTAAAGCCGATGCGGTCCGCCAAATTGGACAGCGTGAACATGAGCATCTGGAACGGTACGACCATCGAGAACACGAACAGGTAATAGAAGAAGTTCGAGATCTTGTTGTTGACACGAACCACGTACCAAGCGCACATGGAGCAGCACACCAAGATCAGCACGACCGACGTGACCGTGATGATGAGCGAATACGTAAACGCCGAAGCAAAGCCCTGCTCGTTCAGGGCGTGCACGTAGTTTGCAAGGCCGTTAAACGTCTCGGGCGTGAGCAGATCGAACGCCGTGGTGGTGCTGATTGCAGTCCCCTTCTTAAAGGAATTGAGTGCAATCATGAACACGGGGTAGATCCACGCGAGCGACAGGATCGTAAAGAAAATCGAGAGCGCACGGTTGATAACCTTATCGCGTTTCATTACTGCTGCACCTCCTTGGACCTCGTGGCCTTAAGCTGGATCATAGAGATGGCTACGACCAGGATGCAGAAGATAACCGCCTTGGCCTGGCCAATGCCCTGCCATGCGATGCCGGCACGCGAGTAGAACGTGTTGTAGATGTTCAGGGCGAGCATCTCGGTGGAGTGCGCGGGGGCACCACCGGTAAGGGCGAGGTTCTGATCGAACAGCTTAAAGCCGTTGGTGATGGACAGGAACAGGCAGATGGTAATCGTCGGCATCAGGTTAGGGATCTTAACCTTCCAAAACGTCTGCCATGCCGTGGCACCGTCGACCTTGGCGGCCTCGATGTAGTCGGACGGAATGGACTGCAGACCAGCGATGTAGATGATCATCATGTAGCCGACCTGCTGCCACAGGGTCAGGATGATAAGGCCCCAGAAGCCAGCAGCAGAGTTAAGTGCGATGAGCTGGGCGCCCACGTTGGAGAGCAGGCAGTTGATCAGGATCTGCCAAATGTAGCCCAGCACGATGCCGCCGATCAGGTTAGGCATAAAGAAGATCGTACGGAAGATGTTGGTGCCCTTGAGCGCCTTGCGGGTGAGCGCCTGCGCGATGGCGAGAGCGATCACGTTGATGAGCACCGTCGACAGGAAGGCAAACGCCACGGTAAAGAAGAACGACGTGGAGAACTGCGGATCGGACAGCGCGCGCACGTAGTTCTCGATACCGACAAAGTGCGCGTTATTGATGGTAATAAACTGGCAGAACGAGAGATAGAAACCCTGGATAAAGGGAATCACGAACCCGATCATAAACGCCAGGCACGTGGGCAGCATAAAGAGCGGCCACCAGCGCTTGAGTGCTTTGCCCATAGAAGGGTCCTTTCAATATGCAGGGGGCGGGCAAACCTACGTCTGCCCGCCCCCTGTCGCTAATCAGATAGCTTGGGCAGCAACTGCTTACTCGGAAGCAGCCTTCTCGGTCTTCCAGCCATCGACGAAGGCGTTCTTGACGCCGTCCCACTTGGTGTTGTCGGCAGCATAAGCGATGAGAGCCTGCTTGAGGTTCTTCTTCCACTCCTCGGAGGGGATGTAAACGAAGTCCCAAGCGACGGTCTTCTTGCCGTCCTTGGCCATAGCAACGGCCTGCTGCGAGAAGACGTTGGTGGTCTCCTTAGCGCTCTTGAACGGGGCGGTCAGACCCATCTTGTCAGCGATGATGCTGGTGGCGGTGTCAGAAGTGACGCACCAATACATGAAGTCCTCGGTGGCCTTCTGGGCATCCTCGGAAGCCTGGGAGCTGACGCACCAGTAGTTCTCGCCGCCGGAGCACAGGCCCTGGTTCTCCTCGCCGTCGACGCCGATGTAGATCGGCAGCATGCCGAGCTGGTCGTCGGTCATACCGGCCTTGGTGAGGTCGGCGTAGGCCCAAGAGCCGTTCTGGTAGAAAACGGCCTTACCGGTTGCGAACTCGTTGGTGGCGTCGTCACCGGTCTTGGAGGCAAGCTGCGAAGGATCGCAGGTGGAGTCGGTGATATACAGGTCGAAGATCTGCTTAAAGTTGTCGAGATACTCGCCCTTGATCTCGTCGTCCTCCTGGTTGTGCTCCTTCTCGAACTCGTAGTAGAGCGGGAGGTTGGCGAGGTGGGTGGTGTAGCGCCAGCTGGAGGAGTCATCCATGCCGGCGGAAGTGAAGGCACCGTCAACGCCGAGCTCGTCCTTGCGGGCCTGGATGTCATCGGCGCAAGCCTTCAGCTTGTCGAAGGAGTTGATGTCCTCGGCCTTGTAGCCGGCCTTCTCGAGGAGCTCCTTGTTGTAGATGATGCCGTAGCTCTCCTGAACCCAGTCGATACCCAGATCCTTGCCGTCGGACTGCAGCGCCAGGGAGTCGTCGATGAGCTCGCCGCGGAGCTTGGTGTCGGAAAGATCGGCGCAGTAGTCCTTCCAGTTCTTAAGGCCGGTGGGGCCGTTGACCTGGAACAGCGTCGGAGCGGAGCTCTTGGACATCTCGGACTTGAGCTTCTCCTCGTAGGTGTTGGAGGCGGCGGTCACGATCTTGACCTCGACGCCCTTCTCCTTCTTGTACGCCTTGGCGATCTCCTTCCACTCCTTGTCGACCTCGGGCTTGAACTGGAGGAAGTAGACCTCGGCAGCGTCACCAGAAGCAGAGGAGCCAGAGCCGGCAGAACCACCGCAGCCCACGAGGCCCAGACCAAGAACCGCAGCCGCGGAACCAGCAAAGCCCAGGAACTGCCTTCTGCTCATTTCGTTCTTCATTACAATCCACCCTTTCACACCGTGGCGGCACCCTTTGCCGCCGCCTTCGGAGATTGGCTCGGGGACTTTGCCCCTTTTGCTGACTTGTACAATACGCTATTTGGCTAGTTGTTTGAACAAGTATTACTAGAGCGGTAGAAAAACTTCGGTGAACGGTAATTTCGACTTGATACTTGACAAGTTTTGTATAAACAATTATTTGTTATCGAATGCAGAGAAAACGCCCGATCAAGCCGATGCATCGTCGGTTTGACCGGGCGTTTTCGCTTTGAGGGCATGAGTCTCGTCAGGCTGCGAGCTAGCCGGCTATCGCTTGGAATTGACGCGGTAATGGAAGATCTCGGGGTGTGTGCGGGCATGCGTGACCTCGAACAAGATGCCGTCCGAGGTGTACGACTGGCTCTCCATAACGGCGACGCAGTTGTACTTGCCAAGGTCCAGATAGCTGCAGTCCTCATCGTTGGCGAGCTCGACACTCACCGTACGGCGGCTCGCCATCACTTTGATGCCGCGCTTGTGCTCCAGATAGCCGTAGATAGAATCCGCCGCGATCTCGGGGGTCAGGCCCTTGGCGATCGACGCCAAAAAGTAGCCGTGGTCCACTTGGCGCGCGCTGCCGTTGAGGCTTCGGACACGCACGACGCGAATCAGCTCCTCGCCCACCTTAAAGCCCAGGCGACGAGAGAGTTGCTCAGTGCAAATCAAATGTTCAAAAGACTTGACCTCGGTCGATGCGACGGCATTGTTGCGTTTTGCGAACTCGCCAAACGACTCAACCTCTTCGAGTGCGCCCAGCATATCGGTTTCGCCCTTAAGCCAAATAACGCGCACGCCCTTGCCGTGTATAGGCTGCACAAACATCTGGTCGGCCAGCATGCTCAAGGCGCGTCGAACGGTATTGCGCGTGCAGCCAAACTCCGCGGTCAGCTCGGCTTCGGTTGGCAGCATCTCCTGAAACGCATAGGTCCCGTTGATGATGCGCGAACGGATCTCGCGGTAGATTCCTTCGTAAATCGCTTTTGGCATGATTTCACCTCTAATGAATATGTATGGCTAGGCACGATAGCATTTCTTAAAGTTGTTTAAACCGATTATCGGTAAAGCACGGATTATTTACCGTCGACGGTTCCCCCGAAACCCAAATCGGACCGAATCAAAACCGTCAATGCGGCAAGCAGCCAGTCCTCTACAATGAGTTCATTGTTTAAACGTTCTTGCTCGCACAGCATGTTGCATCCGAAAGGCATATTATGCTGCAGAAAATCCAACGTTTTGGCGGAGCCATGTTCGCGCCCGCCATGCTGTTTTCTATATCAGGCCTCATGGTCGGCATCTCCGCCCTCGCAACGACCGTGGATATCGTCGGCGACCTCGCCGTATACGGAACCCCCTGGTACGTTTTCTGGACTATCATTCAGCGCGGCTCGTGGACGGTCTTTAAGCGCCTTCCACTCCTTTTTGCCGTAGCGCTGCCCATCGGCCTTGCCCAAAAGCAACCGGCACGCTGCTGCCTCGAGGCGCTCGTAGCCTATTTTGCCTACTGTTTCTTTTTGAGCGAGATCATTAAGCTGAGCGGCGACAACCTTGGACTTAAGTACCCGTCGTCTTTAACCCCCGCCAGCGGCATCACCGTCATCGACGGCATCAAGACGCTCGACACCGGCATTATCGGCCCGCTGGCGGTGTCGGCAACCGTCGTTGCCATCCATGACCGCTTCTACGATGCCAAGGTTCCCGATTGGCTCGGCACGTTCTCGGGTTCCTCGCTCGTCTACCTCATCAGCTTTTTTGCCGTGTTTGCCCTTGCCGCCATCTCGGCCGCCATCGTGCCTTTCGCATACGCTGTGACCGAAACGCTGCGCCACGCACTTGCGGGCGTCGGCCCCTTCGGCGTGGGCATCTTTGTGTTTTTGGAGCGAGCGCTCGAGCCCATGGGGCTGCACCATCTGCTCTATATGCCCATCTATTACGACAATCTGGTCATTCACGACGGTATTTACGCCACGTGGACCAACCTGCTCCCCATTCTCTCCCATAGCACGCGCCCTTTAAATGAACTTGCGCCCTGGGCAGGTTTTACCGCCACCGGCTGGGGCAAGCTCTTTGGCCTTCCCGCCATCGCGGCAGCATTCTATTTCACCGCCAAACCCGAACGCCGCGCCGGCCTTAAGGTCATCCTTTTGCCCGCCATCGTCGCCTCGGTGGTCTGCGGCGTCACCGAGCCGCTCGAGTTTCTCTTTATGTTCACCTATCCCGGACTCTTTTTGCTCTACGCCGTCCTGTCCTCCTGCCTTGCCATGACCATGAACTTCTTTGGCATCGTCGGCATCTTCTCGGGCGGTCTCATGGAAATGACGGCCTTCAACTTCATCCCACTCATGCGAATGCATGCCGGCTCCTACCTTTTGGCGCTCGGTATCGGTCTTGCCTTTAGCCTCATCTTTTTTGTTAGTTTTCGAGCACTCATCTTGGTCTATGACCTTAAGACGCCGGGCCGCGAGGATCATGTCTCCAATCGCGCGGCAATCGATCGTTTAACGGGAAGCGGCTTTGCCAAAGAGCAATCTCCCAATGGCGAGGTCAGTATTCAATCCGATCAAGATCACGTCCTCGCTGAGCGGGTAATTCAGCTTTTAGGTGGCGTTGGCAATATCGTGGGCGCAACCAACTGCGCCACGCGCCTGCGCGTCGAGGTCGCAGACCCTTCCATCGTTGCAGATAATGCGTCGTTTGTCGCGGTGGGCGCCAAGGGCCTCATCATTACGGGCAAGACCGCCCAGGTGATTATTGGCATCTCCGTTCCCCGCGTTAAAGAGCATTTTGACCAGATCATGGGCCTCGAGCCGGGATTTGTGTCCACCACCTCGGCCTCCCCTGCCGCCAGCGCAGCCCATAAGCGCGGCGATATCTGCTTCTTCGATATCGACGGAACACTCGCCTGGCAAGACCCTCGAGTGGCACAAGAGCTTCCCGAGAGCGAGCGAGACCTCTCCCCCTATCCCAATGAAGCGGTCTCGCAAGCCATCCGTGATTTTGTCGCCAAGGGCAATATGGCGTTTATCTGCACAGGGCGCACGCTGAGCTGCATCCATCCAAAGCTGCTCGAGCTGCCCTGGACCGGCATCGTCTGCCTCGCGGGTGGCTATGTCGAACTTGAGGGACACGTGATTCGCGATTTGGCGATGACGCCCGGCATGCTGCAGCGCCTTGCTCCCATTCTTGAGCAATCGGACGAAGTGATTCGTTTTGAGGGACTCAATGGCGTCGTTCGCATGAGTGCCGATGCGCCCGACGCTCCGGGATACGCCCGTACCGTGGGCGATGCAATTACGCAGCTGCAACATTACAGCGCCTACAAGATCTTAATGTCCACGTCGCTTGCCAACCGCATCGCTCAGGATCAAGCGTTTGAGCCGCTGCTCTGCTTTAACGAGCTCGAGCTCGAAGTGACCGAGATTTCGCCTCGCGAATGCACCAAGCGCGAGGGTATCCAGTCCGTACTCGACGCCCTCGATCCCCACCACGGAACCGTATACGGCATCGGCGACGCCAGCAATGACGTCTCGCTGATGAACGCCGTCGATGTCGGTATCGCCATGGGCAATGCGCCGGACTTCCTCAAGGAAAAGGCCGACTATGTCACCGACAGCATCGACCACGACGGCGTCGTCACCGCGCTCGAACACTTTGGGCTTATCTAGCCAAGCCCCTACCGCACTTGCGGCCGCATGGACCAATCGTCTTCAACCGCCGCGCTCGACGCCCTAATGTGGCAATATGTTGTCTGCATAATGCAACGATGCAACCTATCAAAGAATGCGAGAACCCGTGTCCAGTCCGTTTACCAGCTTTTTAGCCCAGCACTTTGACCAGATTAACGACTATCTGGCCACGTTCTTTGACGGACAGGCGACTTCCGCCGATATCGAGCGCTACCTGTATACCCCGCTCTCGGCATTTACGGCAAACGCTGGCAAGCGCCACCGCCCGCTCATCTGCATGCTCGCCGCCACTGCGGTAGGCGGCAGCTTTGAGAGCGCCCGCAGCGCAGCGGCGGCCATCGAGCACTTTCAGTCGGGCGCACTCATCCACGACGACATCGCCGACAACGGGCAGATTCGTCGCGGCAAGCCCTGCATGCACCTTACCGAGGGCACCGGTCTTGCCATCAACTGCGGTGACCTGGCGCTCACCATGGTCACCAAGACGGTTCTCGACGACCCCACACTCAACGCAGACGTGAAGCTTCGCGTGCTCCACGAGCTTACCGAGATGATCGTCCGTACCATCGAGGGCCAGGCGCTCGACCTGGGCTGGGTCCGCGACGGGCGCTTTGACATTTCGGTCGACGATTATCTGGACATGGCGACGCACAAGACCGCGTACTACAGCGGAGCGACGCCGCTTGCCGCCGGAGCCATTATCGGCGGCGGCAGCGAAGAGCAGATTGAGGCACTGCGCGCCTTTGGGCTGCACACGGGCCTTGCCTTCCAGATTCAAGACGACCTGCTCAACTTGATCGGCACCAAGGAGGCCGCCAACAAGGACTTCCGCACCGATATCACCGAGGGCAAGCGCACCCTCGTTGCCGTGCATGCCCTGTCAGACGAGCGCTATCACGACGAGATCGAGGCAATCCTTTCCTCGGGCACCGAGGACCCTGCGCAGCTCGCACGCGCCGTGGAGATCTTCCAGGAGACCGGCTCCATCGATTACGCCCACACCTATGCGCTCGACCTGACCGCTAAGGCCAAGGCCGCTATCGAAGGCGTCGAGCTCGACCCGCATGCGCGCGAGCTCTTCCTCTCAATGGCAGATTTCTTTGTGGAGCGTCTTAACTAGCGGGGGTCATAAAACCTGTGGGCAGCGAGTTTGGGTACAAGTTGCTACACTATTGAGTGCATGTTTATAAATTGTCTCGCGTTGTCTATCCGACACACGCTCAAAATAGTACGAATGGTACGCCGAAAGGGGTTCGTTCATGGAACCTATTACCACGGGCATGCAGGGAGCAGCCGTCGAGGACGTCCAGTCCCGCCTTCTGCAGCTCGGCTATACAATCGATGACGCCGAGGTTGTCGACAAGCGCTTTGGCACCACCACCGAGCAGGCCGTCAGCACCTTCAGGCTCGACAGCGGCCTTGCTGCCGGTCATGCCGTCGATATCCCCTGCTGGAGCGCCCTTGTAGACGCTTCGTATAAGCTGGGCGACCGCACCCTCTATCTGCGCATGCCCAATTTCCATGGCGCCGATGTGCAGGCCCTGCAGCGCGCTCTCAACGTTTTGGGCTTTGCCTGTGGTGAAGACGACGGCTACTTTGGTCCGCATACCGAGGCCGCCCTGCAACAGTTCCAGGAAAATGTCGGCCTGTTCGCCGACGGCATGGCCTTCCAGGACACCTACGCTTACATCAACCGCCTGCACCATGTGTGGGAGGGCAAGCCCTCGGTCACCGAAGCCGAGTCCCGCATCGGTTTTGCTCGCGCCGCCAACGTGCTCGAGCGCTTCCAGATCGCCGTTATCGGTGAGGACCCCATCGCACGCAGCGTTGCTTCGCGCATGTGGAACATCGCCACGGCAACGACCGACAACAGCGGCATGATGCTCTGCGACTCCGAGGTCCCAACCGACGTTGACCTGGTGCTCGAGATCGCAAGCGACGAGCTGCCCGCCGACGCCGCGCCACGCGCCACGATTGCCCTCGCCGAGTGCCACAACCTGGCCCAGCGCATCCGCACCGCCAATGTCGCCGCGCAGCAGAAGCCGGCTCGCATTCGCATTGAGCTCACGGGCATGACGCGCTACAACGGCACCTTCACGGCCAGCGACGCGCAGACGCTCGCCGTACGCCTACTCGACGGCGTTTGCGATGCCCTCGCAGATTAGGTAAACTAGACGAGTTGCTTTTGGGCAACACCACACATTGGGACGTAGTTCAACGGTAGAACTCCGGTTTTTGGTGCCGGCTGTTGGGGGTTCGAATCCCTCCGTCCCAGCCATTAAAACTGAGCGCCCTAAGCCCATAACGGCCCAGGGCGCTTTCTTGTGGGCAAGCGGAGGAATTCGAACCCGCAAGGGTGCGGAGCTGAGGAAACGCGAAGCGTTTTCCAGCGCAGCACGCAAGGAGCGAAGCGACGCAGCGGGGCGCGGCCGCCGACCAGGCAGACGCGGAATCCCTCCGTCCCAGCCATTAAAACTGAGCGCCCTAAGCCCATAACGGCCCAG
>UQNB01000016.1 GCA_900542235.1 uncultured Collinsella sp. | reverse complement strand
TATGGCTGCCGCCGTCGAGGCCGTGAACACCGTGGCGCCCGAGCACCTGGAGCTGCACTGCAAGGATGCGATGGGCCTGCTTGGCGGCATTCGCAACGCCGGCGCCATCTTTGTGGGCGCTTGGAGCTCCGAGCCGCTCGGCGATTATGTTGCCGGCCCCAACCACACGCTGCCGACCGGCGGCACGGCCATGTTCTCCAACCCGCTTTCGGTCGAAGAGTTCGTTAAGCGCTCGAGTGTCATTTGCTATACGCCCGAAGGCCTGCTCTCTGATGCTCCCGCTACGCAGCGCCTGGCCGAGGCCGAGGGCCTGTGGGCGCACGCGCTCTCTGCCGCCCTGCGTCGTCGCGTGCTGGAGCAGGGCGAGGATGCCGTGAGCGTCGGGTCACTGGCCGCGGCCGACCTGACCAAGGTCGCCTGGCCGGGCGACGCTGTGGCGACGGTCGCCGAGGGTGTGGACCTGGCGGCTGCAGGCTCGGATGGCGCTGGCGCGACCGGCGGGGAGGCCTAACATGGCCGAACTCACGCCGCGCATGAAGGAGCTCGTCCAGCCCTACTTGGCCGGCATCGAGCCCTACGATCCTAACTTTACGCCCACGCGCATCAACCTTTCGGCCAACGAGAACACCTATCCCGTGCCGGCCGGCGTGCGCGAGGCGATCGACGCGGCTTTGGCTGCCACGCCGCTCAACCGCTACCCCGATCCCATGTCCAACGAGCTGCGCGATGAGCTTGCTGCCTGGCATGGCGTGGCGCGTGAGAATATTTGCGTGGGAAACGGCGGCGATGAGCTGCTCTATAACTACCTGCTGGCGTTTGGCGGCGCGGGGCGGACCCTGCTCAACTGCCCGCCGTGCTTTAGCGAGTACGCGTTCTTTGCATCGCTCTGTCAGACCGAGGTGCGCGACGTGTGGCGCGACCCGGCGAGCTTTGAGCTCGACCAGGCAGCCGTGCTTGCCGCGGCGCCGGAGTGCAGCCTGGCCATCGTGACTTCGCCCAACAACCCCACGGGCGACGTGGCACCGCTCGACTCTGTCGCGGCCCTGTGCGATGCGTGCCCCGGCATGGTCATGGTCGACGAGGCCTACGTTGAGTTTGCGGACGATTCGTTTGGCGCGGCTACCACGGCGCAGGGGCTTATCGCCGAGCATCCCAACCTGGTGATTCTGCATACGCTGTCCAAGGCGTTTGGCGCTGCCGGCACGCGTCTGGGCTATGTGATCGCGGCGCCCGAGGTCATCGATGTGTTTGCGGCGATTCGCCAGATCTATTCGGTCAATGTGCTGAGCCAGGCCGCCGCGCTTGCCTGCGTGCGTGCCCGCGATGCGTACGCGCCCGTGGTGGCACAGGTTGCATCCGAGCGCGAGCGCGAACTGTGTGCCCTGCGCGCAATGGCTGCCGAGGGTCTGCCCGTGGAGGCGTGGCCGAGCGCGGCGAACTTTGTGCTCGTGCGCACGCCGCATGCCACGCGCGTGCGCGAGCGTCTGCGCGACGAGTATTCGATTTTGGTGCGCGACTTTAGCTACGCGCCGGGGCTCGCGGACTGCCTACGCATTACCGTGGGTACCCCGCAGGAAAACGACGAGATGCTGGCTGCGTTTGCCGCGCTGGTGAAGGAGGAGATGTAGATGGACCGCTATGCCGAGGTAACCCGCAAGACGGGCGAGACCGACATTGTCGTAAAGCTCGACTTGGACGGAAGCGGCGTGTGCGATATCTCGACCGGCGTGCCGTTTTTCGACCACATGCTCAACGCTTTTGGCCGCCATGGTCTGTTCGATCTGACGGTGCACGCGGTGGGCGACGTGGAGGTCGATGCGCACCACACCGTCGAGGACACGGGTATTGTGCTGGGCGAGGCGTTTTGCCAGGCGCTGGGCGACAAGGCGGGCATTACGCGCTTTGCCGACGCGGCGATCGCCATGGACGAGACGCTTGTGATGGCTGCTGTTGATATTTCGGGCCGCGGGCAGGCTTACTGCGAGCTGCCCGTGCCGACCGAGCGCGTGGGCAGCTTCGATACCGAGCTGGCCGTCGAGTTCTTCTACGCCTTTGCGCGCGACGCCAAGCTCACGCTGCACGTGCGCGAGCTGGCGGGCGGCAACTCGCATCACATTATCGAGGCCGCCTTTAAGGCCGTGGGCCGCACGATGCGCCGCGCCTGCGAGCTCGATCCCCGCGTGCAGGGCATCCCCAGCACCAAGGGATCGCTGTAACCTGCCAAAAAAGGGACAGGTTTTGAATGGGGAAAAGGAGGGTCGCGTGGGCGAACCGAAGGTCGTGGTGGTCGACTACCACAAGGGCAACTTGTCGAGCGTTGCGCGCGGGCTTGCGCGCGCCGGTGCCGCCGCCTGCACATCGGACGATCCGGAGCAGATCCGCAATGCCGACGGCCTGGTCATCCCGGGCGTGGGCGCGTTCTATGACGCGATTGCCTTTATGCGCCAGAGCGGCGAGGCGGACGCGGTGCTCGATGCCGTCGCCGCCGGAACTCCACTGCTCGGTATCTGTCTGGGCCTTCAGCTATTTTTTGAGCGCGGCAACGAGGGCGTGCCTGCGGACGAGGGCGCGGACGCGGACGACGATGCCTCCGAGCGGGTCGGCGGCCCCTGGGTCGATGGCCTGGGTATTATGCGTGGCTCGTGCACGCGCTTGGAATCGAGTCGCCTGAAGGTGCCGCATGTGGGCTGGGACCAGGTACACATGACGCCCACCGGTGCGGCCGATCCGCTGCTCGCCGGTTTTACCGAGGGCGCCAATATGTACTTCACCCACAGCTACGCGGTGGCCGACGACGCCGATGCCGCCGATGTGCTGGCGCGCACGCACTATACGCGGAGCTTCCCATGCATCGTGCGCCATGGCAACGTGTGGGGCTGCCAGTTCCATCCCGAGAAATCCTCCGCGCTGGGTCAGCGCATCCTTAAGAATTTCGTCAACATCGTCGAGGAGGCCGGCCGATGATCCTGTTTCCCGCAATCGATCTGATTGGCGGCAAGGTCGTGCGCCTGGAGCGCGGTGACCGCAGCCGCTGCAAGGTATATTCCGACGACCCCGTGGCAGTCGCCCGCTCATTTGCCGAGCAGGGTGCGAGCTGGGTGCACGTCGTCGACCTGTCTGCTGCCTTTGGCGAGGACGAGGACACGTGCGCTGCCAACTCGGCGGCGATTAAGGGCATCTGCGGCATCGACGGTCTGTCTGTGGACGTGGGCGGCGGTGTCCGCTCGCTTGCACGCATCGACGAGCTGGCCGGCTACGGCGCGCGTCGCATCGCACTGGGCACGGTGCTCGTGACCGAGCCGGGTTTTGCCGAGGTGGCGGCCCAAGGCTTTGGTGAGTTGCTGGTGGCAGACATCGCCGCGCGCGACGGTCAGGTCAAGGTGAACGGCTGGCGTGATGGCGCGGGCGTGTCACTCGACGATGCCGTGGCACAGCTCACCGAGCTGGGCTTCAAGCACCTGGTGTACACCGACATCGCGCGCGACGGCATGCAGACGGGCATCGACGTGGCGACGTATCGCCACGTGGCCGAGGTCGCGGGCTTTCCCGTCGTGGCGTCGGGCGGCATCTCGACGCTCGACGACATCCGCGCACTGGCCGCGGTGGGTGAGGACGCGATTGAGGGCGCCATTACCGGTCGCGCGCTCTACGAGGGCAACTTTACGTTGGCCCAGGCACTGGACGCCGTCCGAGGGGAGGAGTAGCCCATGCTTACCAAACGCGTGATTCCCTGCCTGGATGTTAAGGACGGCCGCGTGGTCAAGGGCGTCAACTTTGTGAGCCTGCGCGATGCGGGCGACCCGGTGGAGCTGGCCCGCGCCTACGACCGCGAGGGTGCGGACGAGGTCGTCTTCCTGGACATTACCGCCACAAGCGACAATCGTGCGACGACTATCGAGATGGCGGCGCATGCTGCTGAGGAGCTGGCCATTCCCTATACCGTGGGCGGCGGCTTTCGCGACTTGGCGGGCATGCGGACCATGGTTGCCGCCGGCGCCGACAAGGTGTCGCTCAACTCGGCGGCCGTGCGCGACCCGTCGTTGATTAGCCAGGCTGCCGCGGCGTTTGGCAGCCAGGCCGTGGTCGTGGCGATCGATGCCAAGCGCGTTGGTTTGCCCGGCGCATCCGGTGCCGACAAGTGGGAGGTCTTCACGGCGGGCGGTCGCAACGCCACGGGCATCGACGCGGTGGCGTGGGCCGATGAAGCGGCTCGTCGCGGCGCCGGCGAAATCCTACTGACCAGCATGGATCGCGACGGCACCAAGGCTGGCTTTGACCTGGCGCTCACCCGCGCCGTGGCGCGCGCGGTGCCGATTCCCGTCATCGCGAGCGGCGGCGTGGGTACGCTCGAGCATTTTGCCGAGGGTGTGATCGAGGGCGAAGCCGACGCCGTGCTGGCGGCCAGCGTCTTTCACTTTGGAACCTTCAGCATTCGCCAGGTGAAGGAGTATATGGCCAGCCAAGGCATCCCTGTGAGGCTGGACTTCTAGTGCTGCGGCTTGCCCAGGCACCGCATCTTGCCGCTCAAACCGTCGCTCGCGTACCAAAGTACGCGTCGCTCCTCTTTCGCGGCAACCTGCGGCACCTGGACAACCCTCGCCGACCTGTGGGATTTCGTTTGTTACTTGGGAGAAATGATGACTGAGGTAATAAATGCTACCGAGCTTAAATACGACGCCCACGGGCTGATTCCTTGTGTGGTTCAGCAATATGACACCGGCGAGGTGCTTATGGTTGCTTGGATGAACGAGGAATCGGTGGGGCTGACGCTCAAGACCGGGACCACGTGGTTTTGGAGTCGCAGCCGTCAGGAGCTCTGGAACAAGGGCGCGACGAGTGGCAACATGCAGGAGGTCAAGGAGCTCTGGGCCGACTGCGATAGCGATACGCTGCTGGTCAAGGTCGACTCGCCGGGTCCGGCCTGCCATACCGGCAACCGTACCTGCTTCTTTAGGAAACTCGCGTAGGGCGGGCGCTCGACCAGGCGCTTGGCCAATCAGAAAGGATTGAACTATGGGTGTGCGCACCGCAAACGTTCAGGATGGAAATATCGGTGAGACGCTGACGGGGCTCGCCGAGGTGATTCACGGCCGTCGCGACGCATCGCCGCAGGAGAGCTACACCGCTCGTCTGTTGACCGACGTCGAGGACGAGCTGCTCAAGAAGCTTGCCGAGGAGTCGAGCGAGGTCATCATGGCCTGCAAGGATAACGACCACGATCACATTCGCTACGAGGCCGGCGACCTGGTCTACCACCTGCTCGTGACGCTCGAGCGCTACGGTATCACCCTCGACGAGCTAGCCGGCGAACTCAACGCCCGCCGCCACTAGTCTTAGGCGAGGGGTGTGGATTCCCATTCGCCGGTGGCGTGGGGGATGCCGAAGGTTCGGTAGCCGCAGTCGTAGGCGTGTGCCTGGGCTTCACGGATGTTCCAGCAGATGTCGCAGGCGCGGTGTGCGTCCGAGCCAAAAGTGATCGGCACCTCGGCGTGGGCAAAGCAACGCAGCAATCCGGTCGCGGGATAGTAGTCGTCGAGGCCCTTGCGCGGTGCGGCGGTCGAGACCTCAACGCGGCGGCCCGTATCGTGCGCGCACTCTGCCATCTGCCCCCAGAACGGCGCGGGGTCAAAGTCGGGCGCAAAGCCTTCCTTCGAAAAGCGCATGACCAGGTCGGGGTGAGCCATCACATCAAAGTTGAGCGGGCTCTCGCAGGCGCGACACCAGTCATCGACATAGCGCTCCCACACGCCGCGCACGCCTAAGTTTTCCCAAACATGCAGGTCGGTATCATCGTCGATCCAACCGCAGCGCGAATCGGGCGTATCGGGACGAGCGACGTTTTCCGTTCCCGCCGTACCCGCGGCGCCGGCCATGATATCGCCTGGGTTGCCAATCCAATGCACACTGCCCAGGCGCACGACGGCGCCCTGGGACCAGCGCTCAACCAAAGGCTCGCAGCCCTCGTACCAATCGCATTCAAAGCCATAGATAAGCTCGAGCTCCGACGCGATCTGCGCGGCAAGCTTGCGGGCATCCTCAAATGCTAGGCGATGCGCCGTCAGGTCGCCCTCGACAACTTGCACTTCGCAGTTGGCGTCCATGCTGGCGGGCAGGGTGAGGTGGTCAGTCGAGACCATAACGCGGCAGCCGGTGGCGGCAGCAGCGCGGGCGTTGTCCTCAAACGAGGCATGGCCATCCGAAAACGAGGTATGAGTATGGCAATCGACCAGCGGGCTGGCGGACATGGCGACTCCTTTGCATTTGGCGAATCCGCTCCATTGTAATGGCGCGACCCCTGGCGCGCCGGGAACGCCACAAGTCGAAACCGACTGGAAAGGGCAGGCGGCGCGCCAGCATGGGGGGCGCGCAAGGGCTGCCGCACGACATCGACCCTGCCTCAAAACATGTACGTCAGCCTCCAAAACCGACAAAAAATGACATGTTTGGAGGCTGACGTACACGTTTGAGTGGAGCGGGCCGGCGTTGGAGCGCGCCAGCACTTGCGCCCAGCAAAAGTCGCACCTATCCCATGACGCCGCCCCTGCGCCGCCCGCGATGTGCTAGCGTTTGGATGAACAAAACGAGCCCGCGCGGAAAGGAGCCGGACCGTATGCCATGCGATAGCACATCCCCGCTGTCCCGCGAGACCGATGCGCCCGAAACCATCGTCAAGCTGGAATGCGATATTGATGACGCGTCGCCCGAGGTGCTTGCCTACGCCGCCGACCGCCTGCGCGAGGCGGGTGCGCGCGAGGTGCACTGGCTGCCCGTCTATTGCAAGAAAGGCCGTCTCGGCTGGCAGCTGCAGGTAATCTGCGCCCACGAGGACATCGAGCGCCTGCAGACGATCATCTTTTTGGAAACCACGACCAATGGCATCCGTCGCCAGGTCATGGAACGCGTTTGCCTGCCACGCCGCTTTGAGCAGGTGACGACGCCATGGGGCGAGGTGCCCGTCAAGGTGGCCACCCTGCCCGACGGCAGCGAGCGTGCAGCGCCCGAGTACGAGGACTGCGCCCGCCTTGCCCGCGAGCACGGTGTGCCGCTCCAGCGCGTGATGCAGGCAGCACAAGCCGCGGCTCTGCAATTTGAGTGACACGGTCGGCGACGCGCCACACCCACCCCATCAACCTCACCGAAAGGACCACCATGAAATACCTCATCGCCTCCGACATCCACGGCTCGGCATACTGGGCTGAGCGCCTCTGTGCCGCCATCGAGTCCGAGCAGCCCGACCGCATCGTTCTGCTGGGCGACCTGCTCTACCATGGCCCGCGTAACGACCTGCCGCGCGACTATGCTCCCAAGCGCGTGATTCCGCTGCTCAACGCCCTAGCCGACCGCATCATCGCGGTGCGCGGCAACTGCGACGCCGAGGTCGACCAGATGGTCCTCGACTTTCCCGTCATGGCGGACTACGCCATGCTGTTCGACGAGACCGGCCGCGAGCTGTTCCTGACGCACGGCCATGTCTTTGGCGCCGGCATGCACAACAGCGTCGACCATGCGCCCGCGTTGCCCGAGGGCTCCGCGCTCGTCTACGGCCACACGCACATCAAGGTCAACGAGGAAAGCGCCGCGCACCCGGGCCTGTGGCTCTTCAACCCCGGTAGCGTGAGCATTCCCAAGGACGGCACGCACAGCTACGGCATCTACGAGGACGGCGCGTTCCGCCACGTGATCCTGGAGGAGGACTAACCATGGCGCAGCACATGGCTCAGCAAAATGCCGAGGGCTCGCGCGATCTGTCCACGCTAGTCGACGCGTCGACCGAGCTACAGCATCTGGTGCAGACCATCTGGCGTCTGCGTCAGCCCGATGGCTGCCCGTGGGACCGTGAGCAGACGCACCGCAGCATTGGCAAGAACATGATCGAGGAGGCCTACGAGGCGCTCGACTGCATCGAGGCGGACGACGCGGTTCACCTACGCGAGGAGCTGGGCGACGTGCTCATGCAGGTCGTGCTGCATGCGCAGATTGCTGCTGACGCTGGCGAGTTTACACTGGCCGACGTGGCGCGTGATATCGATGCCAAGCTCATCCGCCGTCATCCGCACGTGTTTGGCGATGTAGATGCCGACAGTTCCGACGAGGTACTCAAGATTTGGGACGAGGTCAAGCTTGCCGAGAAAGCCGCCAAGGACAAGGCCGTGGCGGCGGGCGAGGCCGCGCCCGAGGGTCTGCTCGATGGCGTGCCCACGCATCTGCCGGCGCTGATGCAGGCCCAGAAGGTGTCGCGCAAGGCAGCGGCCGTGGGCTTTGAGTGGGAGACGGTCCAGGACGTGTGGGACGAGGTCGCCGAGGAGCGTGCCGAGTTTGAGGCCGAGGCCCCTGGCTCGCCCGAGCGCGAAATGGAGTTTGGCGATCTGCTCTTTGCCCTGGTCAACGTCGCGCGCAAGGAGGGTATCGACGCCGAGAGCGCCCTGCGCGCGAGCACGGCCAAGTTTCGCCGTCGCTGGGCTGCGATGGAGCAGATGGCGGCCGATGCCCACGTGGATCTGGCCGAGCTCTCGACCCACGGCCTCAACGACCTGTGGGATGCCGCAAAGGCGGAGGAGTAAGACTGCGGGAACGACGGGCTGACGCGCCTCATCGTTCCCGCTAAATTTTTCGAAAATCAAGTGTATCCCTCGGCTAACTTAGGGCATAATGCAAAAAGTGCGACATGGCTAACTTACGGAGGTGCACCGACGGTGCACGGTCAGCCGGTCGCTTGCATCCACTACGTTTCCAAGTGAGAGGGAGACAACATGAGCGATATTTTGGACGTCTACGGTCGCGAGGTACTCGACAGCCGCGGCAATCCCACCGTCGAGGTCGAGGTCGTGCTCGAGGACGGCAGCTTTGGCCGCGCAATGGTGCCTTCGGGTGCTTCGACCGGCGCCTTTGAGGCCTGCGAGCTGCGCGATGGCGACAAGGGCCGCTACCTGGGCAAGGGCGTTTCGCAGGCCGTCGAGCACGTCAACAACGAGTGCGCCAACGCCGTCGTGGGCCTCGATGCCTTCGACCAGCGCGCCGTCGATGCCGCGCTGATTGCCGCGGACGGTACCCCCAACAAGACCAAGCTCGGCGCCAACGCCATCTTGGGGGTGTCGCGGGCCGTTGCCCGCGCCGCTGCCGAGTCGGCGGGCCTGTCGCTGTACCAGTACCTGGGTGGCGTCAACGCCCACCTGCTGCCCACACCTATGATGAATATCCTCAACGGCGGCGTGCATGCCGACAATAACGTTGACTTCCAGGAGTTCATGATCATGCCGGTGGGCGCCCCGAGTTTTGCCGAGGGCCTGCGTTGGTGCGCCGAGGTATACCACACCCTCAAGGGCGTGCTGCACGAGGCCGGCCTGGGCGGCGGCGTGGGCGACGAGGGCGGCTTTGCCCCCAACCTTAAGACCAATGCCGAGCCGTTCGAGTACATCACCAAGGCCGTCGAGAAGGCTGGCTTTAAGCCCGGCGTCGACTTCATGTACGCCATGGATCCGGCGTCCACCGAGTTCTACAACGCTGAGACCGGTATGTATGAGCTCAAGGGCGAGGGCGTGGAGTACACGAGTGCCCAGATGGTTGATTACTGGGAGAAGCTCGTCGACACCTATCCTATCATCTCCATCGAGGACGGTATGGCCGAGGAGGACTGGGACGGCTGGGTCGAGCTCACCCGTCGCATTGGCAACAAGGTGCAGCTGGTGGGCGACGACCTGTTCGTCACCAACACCGAGCGCCTCAAGAAGGGCATCGAGCTGGGTGCCGCCAACGCGATCCTGGTCAAGGTCAACCAGATCGGCACGCTCACCGAGTCGCTCGAGGCCATCGAGACCGCCAAGGAGGCCGGTTACGCCTGCATCGTGAGCCACCGCTCCGGCGAGACCGAGGACTCCACGATCGCCGACCTGGTCGTGGGCGTCAACGCCGGCCAGATCAAGTCGGGCGCCCCGTGCCGTAGCGACCGTATCGCCAAGTACAACCAGCTCATCCGCATCGAGGACGAGCTCGAGGGCAGCGCGCGCTACGCCGGCAAGGCCGCGTTCTACAACATTCGCTAGGCACGCGGAGGTCGCGGGGGCGGGGAAGACTCGGATTTGCCTTGCTCCAGCCGGGCGCTGTTGAGCACCATTGGGCGCTGGGCCATATGACTCAGCGCCTTTTTTATGTCGAGCAAAGGCTGGCGAAGGCGGTGCGGGCGCTCGTGCTATAACTAGAATACTTAGCGCAAACAAACCTCAACTGCACAAGGCGCACATGGATCAGATTTACGACAACAGGTACTATTCCGCCGGTTCGCGTGAGCCGTCGCCTCGCCGTGCGCGCACGGTGCAGCTCGGTGGGTCCGCCTACGCCGGCGCCGACCGCTCCATGCAGCGCCCGACAAGTACCTCGCGCCCCAATGCTCAAGTGAATACTTCGACAGATGGACCAGTGCGCCCGGCACGTTCGTCGCATGCTCAGCGCTCGTCGGCTCAAACGCACGATAGGTCGAGCAGGCCTTCGAACCGTTTTTCGGGCTCGGACTTTATGCACTACGCCAACGACAACGCGGTGGTCAAGGCGATCTACGACTTTACCCACGGTCCTCAGCGAGGGCTATTCATCGGCATCGTCGTTGCCCTGGTGCTCGTGAGCCTGTATTTCCCCGTGCGCGATCTGTACGTGGCAAAGCGTTCGAGCGATATCTTGGCCAAGCAGGTCGAGATTCGTCAGCAATACAATGATGAGCTGCAAAAAAGCGTCGACAAACTGCTCTCGGAGGAGGGCATTAAGGATGCGGCGTCCGAGGATCTGGGCCTGGTGATGCCCGGCGAGAAGAGGATTGAAGTGCAGGGCCTGGACGACGATTCGGATTCGTCTTCGAGCAAGAAGTCGTCGAACGCCAAGAAGGCCAGCGAAGTTGCCAAGGAAATCGAAGAAGTCGGTAAGGACGCCCCGTGGTACATCCAGGCGCTCGACATGCTGTTTGGGTTTAACGGTGTCGAGGGCCAGACGGTCGTGTCCAACGGCAAATAGCGCCCGGAGGGGAGCCCGCAATGGCAGATTGCAAACGATATAAGGTGGCGGCGATCGATCTGGGAACGGTGTCGTCGCGACTGGTGCTGGCGCAGGTCGAGGGCGGAGCGATCGTGGAATCGTCCAAGCATACCGAGATTACCGACCTGGGCGAGGGTGTGGATGCGACGGGTCGCTTTTGCGAGGCGGCGGTCGAGCGCGTGCTCGCTGCATGCCGCATGTTTGTGGACGAGGCGCGTGCCTTTGGGGCCGCGTGCATTTGCACCACATGCACGAGCGCCGCGCGCGATGCATCCAATGCCGCACTGCTGCTGGACGGTCTGCGTGAGCTGGGGCTCGAACCGCAGGTGATTCCGGGCGAGGTCGAGGCGCGCCTGACGTTTTTTGGCGTGGCGCACGACTTTGCCGGCGAGCGCATCATTGTTGCCGATTCGGGCGGCGGATCCACGGAGCTCGCGACGGGCGTCTATGCGCCGGAGCGTGGGGTCTTTGCGCTGGAGGGCACGCGTTCGCTGGACATCGGTTGTCGCCGTGTGACGGAGCGATTTTTCTCGGCACTGCCGCCCGCACGCGGCGAGCTTACTGCCGCTGCCGCGTGGGCGGGCGAGCAGTTCGCTGCCTATTTTGAGGGCCTGCCGAGCAATTTTGAGCGCGCCGAACGCTTGGTCGCAGTGGGTGGCACCGTCACCACACTCGTGGCGCTCGTTCATGAGCTGGAACCGTACGATTCGAGCTTTGTGCACCTGCGCGAGCTTTCGCTGGATCAGGTTTCGGCCGCTATCGAGCGCATGTCTGCGTTGGATGCGGACGGCATCGCCGCTCTACCGGGTGTACAGCCCAAACGCGCGGGCGTGATCTTGGCTGGTGCCGTGGTAATCCGCGAGCTTATGCGAGCCGGCGGCTACAAGACGCTCACTGTAAGCGAGAACAGCTTACTCGCCGGCATGGCCGCCACCATCAACGAGGCTCTCGACGGTGCGACCCCCACCATCTCCTGGACCCCAGAGCTCAGCACCCTCTAAATAAGTTGCGGTGAAATAGTTCCTAAATAAGCTGGTAAACGGTATAAACAGGATCCATTCCACCGCAACTTCTAAGGGACCGAAGCTGTCTTTTTAGCCCGTCCTAAATTAGTTGACTTTCTGAAGCGCGGGGCGGTGGGACGTCTGCGTATTTGCTGCGCAAATCCGCACCGCCTTCGGACGCCTGCTGGCGTCCTCGCCGGCTCGCTGCGGACGCTGCGCGTCCGCTTGACGCTCGCCCCCCCTCGCGGGTTCGAGTCCCACCGGCATCTAAAAGAAGTGAGCCCGCATCCCTTGGGGACACGGGCTCGAAAGCTCCATATGGTAGGGGCGGTGGGACTCGAACCCACAATCCTTGCGGCGAGAGATTTTAAGTCTCCTGCGTATGCCAATTCCGCCACGCCCCCGTGAGACTAGAAGTCTAGCACAAGCCGTCCGTTACGCGTTGACGGCCATCGAGTGTTGCCCCGACTTCTCCAGGAACTCCTGGAACTTGGCTTCGTCGCCCTTGTTCTTGTACTGCAGAGCCAACAGATACTCCAAGCGGCAGCTCTTGACCTTGTCGTCACCGGCCTCCTTGAGCATGCGCTCCAGCTCGGGAATGTCGTTGTGGCGCTTGAGGATCATCGTGTCGTACATCAGTTGGCATTCGTGTGCGACTGCCTCGGCCTGGCCGCCCTCAAAGCCTTTGATCTCGTGCAGCAGCTCCTTGGACTTTTTGCGGTCCTCCTGGCCAACGTAGTAGTTAAAGGCCTTAATCACCAGGTCGACGCGCTGCATCTTGGGCAGATTGAGTCCCAGCAGCAAATCGAACATCTCGTCGGCGCGCTTGTGGTCCTCGCGCAGCAGATAGGAGTTCAGGCGCAGGTAGTCGCGGTTATAGCGCGGGTACAGCATGCTGGTGAGTTTGCCATCGAGCAAACGATCGAACTCGTCCCACTGCTTGGCAGCCATAAGCTGTTGCAGGCGCTTAAACGTGGTGCGTTTTTTTACGCTAAAGAACACCGATATGGCGATACAAATAATGACGACGGCGGTCCAGAGGGTGCGGGAATCGGGCATTTTAGAGTCCTTAGTCGCTCGTAAAGCGAGCGGTATGACAACACGTGCTAGATGTATTATACGCGGCGTGCAAGCAAACTGGCATAAAAGCGCATCGAGGCCGAGCGCCATCGCTCGCTGCGGTACACTTACCTAAAGTAAACCATGAAGGGAGACATTACCTATGAAGAAGATTGTTTTGGCTTGCGGTGCTGGCGCTGCTACTTCCACGCTCGTTGCCCAGAAGGTCGCCACCATGCTCGACGCCAACGGTTACGCCGACAAGTACGAGATCGTGCAGTGCGCCATCTCCGAGGCCAAGGACGTTTGCGACGAGGGCGCCGATCTGCTGATCGCCACCACCGTTGCCCCCGAGGGCCTTACCTGCCCGTACGTGAGCGGCGTGCCCTTCATGACCGGCATGAACCGCGTCGCTGCCGAGAAGGCCGTTCTTGACGTCATGGCTCAGTAGGCGCTGACTGCATGAGTGAGCAGAACGCCAATCCGGTCGAGCTCTTTGGCATGCGCGTTGCCCATGTGGGCATTAACGCCACCGACCCGGCAGACGCCCTGGAGATCGCGGAGCTGTTCTCGACGATGATGGGTCTGCCCGTTATCGAGACCCCGGTTTCGTACTTTAACGATTCGCTGGTCGAGGTCATGAAGCAGAATGGTCGTGGCACCAAGGGCCACATCGGCTTTGCCGTCAACGACATTGATGCGGCCGAGAAGTGGTTTGCCGAGCGCGGGCTCGAGGTCAACGAAGAGTCGCGCGCGCTGCTGCCCGACGGTAGCACCAAGCTCGTGTACTTTAAGCGCGAGTTCGCCGGTTTCGCCGTGCATCTGTGCCGCGAGTAGCGCACAAGCTGCCATAGCTAGCAAAAAGGGATAGGGCCGTGTGGCCCTATCCCTTTATTTATGCCGAGGGGCTTCCTAGCGCGGCAGGCGAATCGTAAAGCGGCTGCCGACGCCCTCGACTGAGGTCACGCCAATGACGCCGCCATGGCTATCGACGATCCACTTGGCAATGGCAAGCCCCAGACCCGAGCCCTGTGCGCCGGCATCGCGTGCATTGTCGGCGCGGTAGAACCGTTCAAACGCGTGAGCTGCGGATTCCTGGTTCATGCCGATGCCCTCGTCCTCAACGCTTATGTCGATCGTGCCCGCGCCCGCATCCGGCGCTACGCCAAATGTGACGGTCGTTCCCGCATCCGAGTACTTGGCGGCGTTTTGCACGATCACGCGCAGAGCCTGCTTCACGAGCGCCACGTCGACGGGCGCGTCGCAGCGCGGGTCGCTGACAAGCGCAGCGTCAAAGGCCAGCCGATACGTGTGCTCGGTATCGATCATCTGCGATTCCTCGCATACTTCGTCGACCAGTGCGGCAAGGTTGGTATTTGCGCGCCGCAGGACCGTGCGCCCGGCATCGCCGCGCGCCAAAAACAGCAGCTGCTCCACGAGCTCTTGCATGTGCTCGCTTTCGGCCTTGAGGGACGCGATAGATTCTGCCAGCACGTCCGGGTCGTCTTTGCCCCAGCGATCGAGCATGTTTACGTAGCCCTGAATCACCGCGATGGGCGTGCGCAGCTCGTGGCTCGCATCGTTGACAAAGCGCATTTGCTGCAGTTTGGCCTCTTGCATCTGGCGCAGTAGGCGGTTGAGTGCAACCTCGATGCTTGCCAGGTCGGCGTCGCCGGTAGTGACGCTCGGCGAGTCGACGCTTGCGCGCTCGATGGCCTGCTCCAGTGTTTCCATCTTGCCGCCGGAGAGCTGCATACGGCCGAGCTCGTCCACGCGCAAGGCCAGGTCGTTGAGCGGTGCCATGGTGCGGCGCACGCGACGGGCGCCGCCGAGCATGTCGAGCACGCTGATGACCTGCCAACCCACAACGACAAGGTAGAGAGGCCATAGCGCGACGAGGTCCTGCGCGAGGGGGAAAGTCTTGGTGGTACGCGCAAGCTCGACGGTATAGGTGAGCGTTGCCAGGTCCCAGCCGCGCGCAGGCACCAGCGACATGCCGTGAACGGCGACGCCGGGGATCCATCCTGCGGTAAACGCGCCGTCGGGCAGCATCTGGTTGTATCCATAGACGAGGATTGCCGCCGCAATCACCATCAGCAGCAGATCGAGCCAGACGTAGCTCATCAAGCGGCGCCACATATAGCTCCAGTTGATGGCGCGGGCGATGGATGTGACGCGCTTGGCCTCGGCGTTACGCGCGGCAGACATAGCCCACCCCACGCACGGTCTGGATGATGCGGGCGCCGCCGGCGTCCTCGATCTTGGCGCGCAGGTGCGCGATGTGCACGTCGACGTTGTTGGTGTCGCCCACGTATTCGTAGCCCAGCGCCTCGTGCGCGATGCGCTCGCGCGTGAGCACGGTGCCGGCGTGCGCCATAAGCAGGGCGAGGACGTCGAACTCGCGGGCAGTGAGCGCGATGGGCGAGCCGCCGACCGTGACTTCGCGGCGGTCGGGATCGAGCGCGACCGAACTCACGGTGAGCGCGGCGGGGGAGGGCGAGGCGGATGCCTGGGTCGAGTCGACAGCCGGGGGTATCGCAGCGGCGCCCGTAGCGCCCGTCCCGGCCCCAACGCCGCCAACGCCCGAAGCCGCCCGCACGGCCTCCGAGCGCTTCAACGCCACGCGGATCCGTGCGAACAGCTCCTCAATCGCAAACGGCTTGGTCAGGTAATCGTCGGCGCCGGCATCGAGCCCGGCCACCTTGTCCATCACGGCATCGCGCGCGGTGACCATGATCACCGGTACATCCTTGTGCTTGCGGACGCGTCGCAGCACCTCCATGCCGTTGAGCTGCGGCAACAGCACATCGAGCAGAATCAGATCGTAGTTGCGCTCCAGCGCCAGGTCCACGGCGGTGCGGCCGTCGGCGGCGTGCTCCACCTGGTAGCCCTCGTGCTCCAGCTCGAGCGTCACAAAGCGGGCGATTTTCTCCTCGTCCTCTACGATCAGGATCCGTGCCATGCGTGCCCCCGTCTGCGATTACTTGTCGTCGTTGAGATTTTGCTTGATGTCGTCCGCGGCATCGGCAGCGTGATTCATAAGGTTGTTGATGCTGCCGGGTACGTCGCCGTCGCTATCGATGCGGTAACGCATGCCAAAGAACAGGCCAATCAGCATCAGCCATATCGTGGCGCCCCAGGCAAACAGCGCGACGATGGGGATCAGGATGGGAATGTTGAGGATGATCGCGTCGCGGCGCGTGGCGATAAACTTGGTGTCCAGGCTCAGGCGGAAGAGCTTTTTGAGGTACTCCCACACGCTGTCCATCTTCTTGGAGAAGTCGGTCTTTTCGCTCGACTTCTCGTAGGCGGCCTGCGCGGCGACCATCTCGGCTGAGGGCTCATCGACTGGCGCGGACTCGGTGGCGGCGTGCGCCGACGTGGTCTGGGTCTTGCCCTGCGACTCGAGCCAAATGATGGCATCCAAGACGTTGCCGTCGGCGGCGTCGAGCGCGGCCTTGGCATCGGTGTAGCTCACGTTGCACTTGGTGCGGATGGTTTCAACTTTTTCGAGGTCGTCCATGACCTGTTCCTTTCGTTCGATGGGCGCGACGCCGGGCGATCTGCCCGGGCGCGAGCGTTGCGTTCGGCGGCCTGCGTGACGCCGCCCCGCCCTTGGTCGAACTCTATAGTGCAGGTTATAGATTAAGCGATTCTTGAGCCAAGATTAATGTTGGATGAGTTTTTGCGCGGCGGTGGGGAAGGGGGAGGTGTCTTTCTGGATAGCTAGCAGCGAGGTCTAATACTTTTCCCGAGAAGTGAACGAGCTAAAACGGACCCCCGAAGCATCGACACTTTAAAGGTGCCGTTTCCCGCGGTTTCAATGCTGAAATCCCACGATTTTGCCGCCGAAAAATGCGGCTGTTTCAGAGGTCCAAAAACAGCCGTTCACTTCTCGGGAAAAGTATTAGACCTCGATAGCGGGGGATGGGGTGCCGGTGCAAAACGGCGTCAAGGGTTGGTCGAGCAGGCGGTTTCTCCATTGATGTCTGCACGGCATGTGACACTTACTCTGCCGCTTCGTTCTGCCACGGCGGCATGCATCTGAACAACGACCCTCTAAGGAGTTCGATATCGATGGGTGACAACGCAAAGCATCTCGCAAAGAAGTGCGTCAAGGACGCGGGGCCGTGCCTCGCACTGTGCGTAGCCGGCGCAGCGGTCGCGCTGCTGGCTGTTCTGGGGCCATTTGACGTGCTCCGAAGTGCCAGTTCTCTGCACGTTTGCATGGCCCTTGCCGGCGCCATGATGACCGGCGGCGTGCTCGATCTGATTTTTTGGGTGCTCGACCCGTTTGGATGGAAGAACGAAGGGTAAGCCCTAAGGGACGGAAGGGCTGGAGCGGTTTGCTTGGCGATCGTGCAGAATGCGGGCTAGCGACTTACAGGGAAGTGGTGATCCGATGACGGTCTATGTGACGGGCGATGTTCACGGCGGCCTCGACATGCAAAAGCTGCGCGACTGGGATCTTGGGGATAGTCTGACGAGTGACGACTATCTCATCGTCGCCGGCGACTTTGGCTTTCCCTGGGATTTCTCTGCCGAGGAGTGCGCCGATATCGCCTGGCTGGAGTCGCGCCCCTATACCGTGCTGTTCGTCGACGGCAACCACGAGCGTTTCGATCACTGGGCGGAGCGACCCATGGAGTTGTGGCACGGCGGCCTGACGCAGCGCCTGTCGGACACCTCGCCCATCCGACGCCTGACGCGCGGCGAGGTTTTTGAGCTCGACGGCTCAACGATCTTTACCATGGGCGGCGCCACGAGCGTGGATAAGGAATACCGCATTCCGTATTCCAGCTGGTGGCCGCAGGAGCTGCCGGACGAGCGCAACTTTGAGGAGGCGCGGGCAAAGCTCGACAGCGTGGGTTGGAAGGTCGACTACGTAATCACCCACACCTGCTCTACGCGCATGCTTTCGCCCACGCTTTATCCGACCCCCGGCTGGAATTGCCCCACGGTTGATCGACTTACGGCATTTTTCGATGAGCTGGAAGATCGCATGGACTACAAACGCTGGTATTACGGGCATTTTCATCGGGATGCCAACCCGGCCGAGCGCCATACCGTGCTCTACGACTGCATCATTCGCTTGGGTGACGAACTCCAGCCCTGGGATGTTGCGTAGAGGCGGGGTGGCTGGCTACTCGACCGTTACAGTGATGTTCTCGCGGTGCGCACGGATGACGTCCCATCTAAAGTGCTCGACCAGCTGTTCGGCAGAGCGCGGCGTGGTGTCCGGTGCGATGCCTGTTTGCCCGGCGAGCCATCCCAACAGTGCCTCGGGTGTGCCAAAGCGGGTGCGGAGCTCGCCCAGGTCCAGATCGCGATCGCGTTTGGAAAGGCGGCGGCCGTCCGGCGACATGAGCAGCGGAATGTGCGCGTAGCGCGGTGTGGGCAGTCCCAGCAGATGTTGCAGATAGATCTGGCGCGGCGTGGAACCAAGCAGGTCGCATCCGCGTACGATCTCGGTGACGCCCATGGCAGCGTCGTCGACCACCACGGCCAGCTGATAGGCAAACACGCCGTCGCTGCGACGCACCAAAAAGTCGCCGCACTCGGTGGCGAGTGCCTCGCATTGGGCTCCGTACGTGCGGTCAACGAATTCGACCACATCGTCTGCGAGGTCGTCGACGGCGGGCACGCGCAGGCGCGTGGCGGGAGCGCGCAGGGCGCTGCGGCGGGCAACCTCCTCGGCAGAAAGGCCTCGGCAGGCGCCGCGGTAGATGGGCGTGCCGTCGCTCGCGTGCGGCGCGCTCGCGGCGTGGAGTTCGGCGCGCGTGCAAAAACAGGGGTAGGTGAGGCCGGCGTCTTGCAGCTGGCGCAAGGTGCTCTCGTACAGGTCGAGGCGATCGTGCTGGTAGTAGGGGCCTTCGTCCCACTCGAGTCCCAGCCAGGCTAGGTCGTCAATCAGTTGAGCGGCAAGTTCCGGGCGCTTGCAGCGATCGTCCAGGTCCTCGATGCGCAACACGATGCTGCCGCCCTGACTGCGGGCCGAAAGCCACGAGCACAGGCAGCTGAACACGTTGCCCAGGTGCATGCGGCCCGAGGGCGACGGGGCAAAACGGCCCACGACGGGCGCGGGAACGGAGGCGGGCTGCGTCGTTGGCGCGTCCGCGGCGGGCGTTGCTATGTTGCGTGCTTTGACATCCATGCGGACGAGTATAACGCGGGGTGCGATGGAGAGGCGCCACTGTGGTCCGCAAGTTGTCGAGGCCCTGAATTGCGCATGGCGGGCTGCAGACTCGGTGTTTTGATTCCTGTCCATCAACTTGGCACCTTAGACAACAGAAACCCCGGCAGCTCTTCGCAACTGCCGGGGTTTCCGCGGAAAAGGGGGACATGATCCTCAAGCGAACGGCAAAGGGGCAAACCGTTTTCGCTCAACTGCTTTATGCCCCTCGCTCGCCGGCTTAATCGGCTCACGCCGCGCCCACACAAAGCCGCTACACCTGTGACGGAGCTATGAAGTGGTATCTATTGCCGGAGCGGGCTATGCCAAGGAGTGTCCCAGATTACCGGCAGATAAGGAACGTCCCCAGGTGCCGGCCGCGGGCGTGACTTTCGTCCCGTTTGATACTCCGCTGACCTAGATGTTCGTCACATGAACCCGCAAACGTGGGACAATGACGCTACTGGTATCACAGACAAAGGATGTGCCTATGAACGCCCCCGTTGCCAAGACCTGTCGGCAGCGCCGCCTATTCGCGCGATTCGCTTCCGTCTGCGTGCTCGTCACGCTTGCGTTGTTGCTGCTGCCTGTCGCCGCGCACGCCGACGGCTACTCCATGACCCAAACCTACATCAGTGCCACGGTCGAGGCCGATGGATCGCTGACCGTTGTCGAGGGGCGCCAGTTTGATTTCGATGACGACATCAACGGCGTGTTTTGGGAGATTAATACGGGTACCAACCAGCAGGGTGGCACGGCGGGCGTCGATGTGCTGAGTGTCGAGGAAGGGGACACCGCGTTTAACAAAGTCGATAGCGCGAACAAGGGCGACTCTGGCGTCTATACGATCGAGCAGGCCGGTGACGGCGTAAGGATTAAGGTGTTCAGCCCTCACGAGAGCGGTGACAGTGCAATCTATTACGTGAGCTACACCATGACCGGTGCGGTTATGAACTGGGCCGATACCGCCGAGCTCTACTGGAAGTTCGTGGGTGACGGCTGGTCTGCGGATTCCGATGACGTTGAGATGGAAGTGTACTTCGCAAATGCCGCTGCCGGGACGGCGGCCGTCAAGGGCGATAACTTCCGCGCATGGGGCCACGGCCCGCTGACGGGCGACGTATCGCTCGATGCGGACGAACCCATGGTCACCTACACCATTCCGTGCGTGCACGAGGGTGAGTTTGCCGAGGCACGCATCGCCTTCCCCAGCGACTGGGTGCCGCAGCTTGCCGCCTCGGGCGAAGAGCGCATGTCAACGATCCTGAGCGAAGAGAAGGAATGGGCCGACGAAGCTAACGCCCGCCGTGAGCACGCGCGTGCGGTTGCCAGCGCGATTGCCGTGGCGTGTGTTGTCGTGGCGGTTGCCTATACCGGCGTGATCGTGATGCTCAAGCTGCGCAGGCCCAAGCCCAAGCCGCTCTTCCAGGACGAGTACTTCCGCGATGTGCCCTCCGCTGATCATCCCGCGGTGCTTGCAACTCTTATGAGCTGGAACGACGTGCCCGATCAGGCATATATCGCCACGCTGATGAAGCTGACCGACGACCGCGTGATCAAGCTGGAAGAAGCGACCGAGACCAAGAAGAAGGGTCTGCTCCGTCGCGAAAAAGAGGAGCAGACGTATCGCATCACAGTGACCGACGAGGCCTGGAAGGCTGCCAAGAAGGACGGCATCGACCGCGACGTACTCAAGGTCTTCTTCGCTGGCGTTAAGCCCGATAAGGACGGAGTCCGTTCGCGCACGTTTAGCGAGCTGGAGGAGTACGCTAGCGAGCGCACCACATCTGTTGGCGACAAGCTCGAGGACTATCAGAGCACGGTTAAGGGCAAGCTGGAGGCGCGCGAGCTTATTGCATCGGACGGCACCGTCGCCCTGGTTGCTGGCTTGGTTCTCGGCATCATCATTGTCTTTGGCATTTTGGGCTCTCTGTTCTATACCGACTTTGCGGACGCCAACGTCGGTGCCGCTATGATCTCGATCCCCGTCACGATTGTGGGCTTTGTCCTGAGCTGCACCTTCCGCCGTTACACGCCGGAGGGCGCCGAGGTGGCGGCTCGCTGCAAGGCGCTCAAGCATTGGCTCGAGGATTTTACGCGCCTGAAGGAGGCCATCCCCAGCGATCTGATTCTGTGGAACAAGCTGCTGGTGATGGGCGTTGCCCTGGGCGTTTCGAAAGAAGTGCTGCGACAGCTGGCCGAGGCCGTGCCTGCGGACCTGCGCAACAGCGACGATTTCTACGACAACTACCCCTGCTACTGGTGGTATTACCATCACTACGGCAACGAGTCTCCGCTAGATTCGTTCAACGATGTGTATCACGAGACCATCCGCGAGCTGGCTTCGAGTTCCGATAGCTCGAGCGGCGGCGGAGGCGGTGGCTTCTCGGGCGGCGGAGGCGGCGGCGTCGGCGGAGGCGGCGGCGGAACGTTCTAGCGAGCGCTTGCTTTGGGGTGGATCTTCTCCGGCGACTGCCGACGGATCCATCCCATTTTTATGCGCTACCTACGAAGGCTGTCCCCAACGACTAGTCACTGGGAACGTTCCTAAATGACTAGGTATGGCTGCCAGGTTTAGGCTGTTAGATCGAGTTCGTAGAGGAAGCTTTCGCGCGGCATGGCGTGGCGGCGTTCTTCGCGGTTGGCGCGGTGCGTGGCGGTGCGCTTAAAGCCGTGCAGCTCGTAGAACTTCCACGAGCAGTTGGAATCGGTGTACAGGTGTGCGCTGGTCGCCCCGCACGAGGACAGATGCGAGATTGCGGCGTCGAGCAGCACCGATCCCACGCCCAGGCCGTGGACGTCGGGGTCGACGGCGAGCAGCGTGACCTCGTTGTCATGCGGCAGTGGGCTTTTCTCGAGCAGGCGGTTGTTGGTTCGAATAGTGGCGCGCACAAACGAGAGATACTCGGCGCACGACTCGGATTCTAGCTCACGCATCTGCGATAGCAGTGCGCGCTCGGTATCCATCCAATGTTCCTTAACGGTGGCGCCGGAGCTTTGTCCCGCGCGCGCGAGCGCAATGCCGCGCGCCTGGCCGTCGATTACGGCGACCTGCGAAAACGTCGAAGACGAAAGACAGTAGGCAAGGTCGCACGCGGCCTCAAGGCGGTTGTACTCATCGTTATCCGAATTGTTATGCCAAAGCTGCTGCAGAATCAGCGCGATGGCGTCGAAGTCTTCGGTGTCAAACGGTCGGTAGAGAACCCGCGAGACCATAGTGCCTCTTTCTTTTGCGGATGCATATCGAGCACAGTTCTACCACGCCATTGACATCTAATTATGGTGCCCCTGTGTTCCATGAACTCACCGTGCTCGGTGCCGCGCCTACTCCCTCCACTCGCAAGCTTTTTCTGCACATGCCGCCGTTGCGGGGTGCATCGATGCGCTCGATGCGCTACATTAAATCAGTATTTTCAATGCCGCTGCGCGAGCGCTGCAGATCGACGTATCACCGACTCACAGAGCACGGCGGCGTACCAGACAGGAGGACTGCATGGGATCTGATGTGAAGATCGCACGCGCGTTGATCTCGGTTACCGATAAAACGGGCGTCGTCGATTTCGCACGGACGCTGGTCGATGACTTTGGCGTCGAGATCATCTCTACGGGCGGTACGGCTCGTGCTATTGAGGATGCGGGCGTTCCCGTAATCCCAATCGAGGAGTTCACGGGTTATCCCGAGATGATGGACGGCCGCGTTAAGACCCTGCACCCCAAGGTTCACGGCGCGCTGCTGGCCCGCCGCGATTCCGAGCAGCACATGCAGGAGGCGGCTCAGCACGGCATTAAGCTGATCGACCTGGTCGTCGTCAACCTGTACGAGTTCGAGAAGACCGTTGCCAACCCCGAGGTCACCTTTGCGGATGCCATCGAGCACATCGACATCGGTGGCCCCTCCATGCTGCGCTCCGCTGCTAAGAACGCCGCGAGCGTTACCGTCATCTCCGACCCGGCCGACTACGATGCCGTCCTGGCCGAGATGCGCGAGACTGGCGGTTGCACCACGCTTTCCACCCGTCGCCGTCTGCAGGTGAAGGTCTACCAGACTACCGCCGCCTACGACACGGCTATCTCACGTTGGCTTGCCGCCCAGGCAAGCGACGTGGCGGACACCTCTGCCAAGCTCGAGATTTCGCTGGAGAAGGTCGACGACCTGCGCTATGGTGAGAATCCTCAGCAAAAGGCTACGGTCTACCGCTTTGCCGAGGGCTGCGAGAACACCGCGAGCTCTCAGTTCCCGCTTGTGGGCTCCGAGCAGATCCAGGGCAAGCCGCTCAGCTACAACAACTATCTGGACGCCGATGCCGCCTGGAACCTGGTCCGCGAGTTCGACGAGCCGGCCTGCGTGATCCTCAAGCATCAGAACCCCTGCGGTTCCGCCGTTGCCGAGGACATCACGGCCGCCTACGACCGCGCTTTCGCCTGCGATCCCAAGAGCGCCTTCGGCGGCATCATCGCCTGCAACCGCGAGGTTCCCTTTGAGCTGGTTGAGCACTTCGCCGACCAGAACAAGCAGTTCGTCGAGGTCATCATCGCCCCGAGCTACACCGCCGAGGCGCTCGAGCGCATGGCTAAGCGCCCCAACCTGCGCGTGCTGGCTACCGGCGGCGTGGACCACGGCGCCCAGGTGGAGCTGCGTTCCATCGACGGTGGCATGCTGGTGCAGGAGGTCGACCACGTGACCGAGGATCCCGCGACCTTTACGTTCCCCACCGACCGCAAGCCCACCGACGCCGAGATGGCCGAGCTCGAGTTTGCCTGGAAGGTCTGCAAAGGCGTCAAGTCCAACGCCATCTTGGTCTCCAAGGGCAAGGCCGGCATTGGCATGGGCCCCGGCCAGCCCAACCGTGTGGATTCCGCGTTGCTGGCCTGCGAGCGTGCTGAGGACTTCTGCGAGCGTGAGGGCGTGGAGAAGGGCGGCTTTGCCTGTGCAAGCGACGCGTTCTTCCCGTTCCGCGACAACGTCGACGTGCTTGCCGCACACGGCGTGACCTGCATCATCCAGCCCGGTGGCTCCAAGCGCGACGACGAGAGTATCCAGGCCTGCAACGAGCACAATATTGCTATGGTCTTCACGGGCGCTCGCCACTTTAGGCACTAAGTTTCGCCTCGGGACAAAATAATCTCTGCAAAAGACGGTCGCTCCGTTTGGAGGGCCGTCTTTTTGGTATAAGAGGACGGAATGACTAACACGAAAGGTATGACCATGCCCCAGATTGATGATGCCGAACTGTTTGGCAATGCCGAGGATCAGCGTGCGTACGAGGACTTTTGCGCCAATCAGAAGGCGGTCGAGAAGTTCACGCTCGACAAGCCCGCGCTTGTCTGCCGTTGGCGCATGTCCAACAAAAAGGTGCCCATGCTCAACCGCCACATTCGCGCGCTATCCGAGCGCCTGGTGCAGGGCGAGCCGCTTACCCATAACATGCTCAGCTGGGCCAAACAGCACGTTGAGTGGTCGCTTGCCGAAGGCGACTACACCGCACGCGACGGCGTGCTCATGCTGGTGATCGACATCAACAGCAACGCCGCCATGACGGTGGGGGAGTACGAGCCGCTCGCCGATACGTCGGCCAAGGCGCTGCGCGCCCGCTCCGCTGAGGCCCGCTCCGAGGCTGACGAAACTGGTGTGGCGCCCGAGCTGCTCGCTGCCGTCAACAACGGCGAGCTCGCCTTTGTGGCGCCAGCGGACGAGTGCCTGTGCGGCACGGCGACGCTCATCGAGCAGCTGGCCCAGACCAAGGGCATCCCGGTCACGCGCGTAGACATCCCCGCTCAGCTCAAGGGCGCGCTGTTCCTGGTGAGCGACGAGCACGGCGTGGTCCCTGCCGACGATACCGATGCCGCCGCGACGGACGCCGCGACGGTCGCCTTCTTCGCCGAAGGCTACGAAAAGCTCCGCGCCCGTCGCTAAATGATTATTCTGGGACGGGGATAAAAAAATCATTTTGGTCCCCGTTCCCGTCGCGAGCGTAAGGCGGACAAAACGCCCCCGCTCGCGAACAGTTCTGTCACCTTGGTGCCTCGCGAGTCGCGTACTTGCGGCTCCGCAGCCATAATGGTGGCAAGACAACCAAGAGGGGAGCGGAATCCATGGCGCTGATTTATATCGTTGAGGACGACGAGCCCATTCGTCGTGAGCTTGTCGACATCCTTGCCCGCGCCGGGTTTGAAATCGAGGCCTGCGAATCGTTCGAGCACGTCTCGCGCGATATTCTCGCTGCCGCGCCCGACCTGGTGCTGCTCGACCTGACGCTCCCCGTCAAGGACGGCCAGCATATCTGCCACGAGGTTCGCCGCGAATCCGAGGTTCCCATCATCGTCCTCACGTCTCGCACGACCGAGATCGACGAGGTCATGGCCATGACACTCGGCGCAGACGACTTTATCTCCAAGCCCTATAGCGCACGCGTGCTCGTGGCGCGCATCAACGCGCTGCTGCGCCGCACCACGTCGGCAGGCGAGCGCAGCACCATGGTCCACAAGGGACTGGAGCTCGACCTCGCCCGCTCCATGGTCACCAACATGCAAACCGGCACCAGTACCGAGCTCACCAAAAACGAGCTACGTATCCTGTCGCTGCTCTTGGGCCGCGCGGGCAAGATCGTTTCGCGCTCGGCCATCATGCAGGACCTGTGGGACTCCGACGCCTTTGTGGACGACAATACGCTCACCGTCAACATCAACCGCCTGCGCACCACGCTCGAAAAAATCGGCATCAAGGGGTATTTGACAACGCACCGCGGCCAGGGCTATTCGGTCTAGGAGCCGGCTATGTCGTTTGGCAAGTTCTTTAAAGATGCGCTGCTTCCCGTCGCCGTGTGGACGTGCGGCGTGCTGCTGAGCTGCTTTGTGCTGACGGTCGCCGGCGCACCCGTTTCTATCGTGGTCGTGGCGGTCGGCGTGTCCTTTATCTTTGGTATGCTCGGCATCGTGATCGAGTACGCGCGCCGTCGTCGTTTTCTGCGCCAGCTGGAGCGTGCGGCCGAGGAGCTCGAGAGTCCCGCATGGGTGCAGGAGATGGTGCAATGCCCGACCTATGCCGAGGGCGAGCTCGAGTACGAGGTCTTGCGCCGGGTGGGCAAGGCGGCATGCGATGAGGTGGCGGAAGGCCGGCGCCAGACCGATGACTACCGCGACTATATCGAGAGCTGGGTCCACGAGGCCAAGCTGCCCCTGGCAGCAGCCCATCTGATTTTGGAAAACCTGGACGGCGGCGAAGATGACTTGTCACGCGTGGACGACCTGGCACGCGAACTTGCCCGCGTGGAGCGCTATATCGACCAGGCGCTCTACTATGCGCGCTCGGAAGTCGTGGAGCGCGACTACCTGATTCGCCGCTGGGATCTCAAAACCTTGGTGACGGGCGCGATTAAAGCCAACGCGCGCGAGCTCATTGCGGCGCATGTGGCCCCGGTGTGCGAGAACCTCGACTTCGAGGTCTTTACCGACGAGAAGTGGCTCGAGTTTATCTTGGGGCAGCTCATCCAGAACAGCATTAAATACGCGCGCGAGGACGGCGCGAAGATCGTGTTTTCGGGCGCGTTGCTGGACGAGGGCCTGGCGAGCGAACGCATCGAGCTCACCGTCGCGGACAACGGCTGCGGCGTGAGCGCGGCCGACCTACCGCGCGTGTTCGAGAAGGGCTTTACCGGCGACAACGGCCGCACCACCAAGCGCGCAACGGGCATCGGCCTCTACCTGGTGGCGCGCCTGTGCTCCAAGATGGGCATCGACGTCACCGCAGCGTCCGACCCCGGCGAAGGCTTTGTCGTAACATTCGCGTTTTCAACGAATAAGTTTCAATATTTCGAGTAACGCACGCGGCAGACGTCCGCCCAAACAAAACGTGCCGCCCCAAACGGGGCGGCACGCCATTTTTCTATCAGACAACTCGTTGAAGTGAGGCTGCAAAGGCCGCGGGGCCGGGAGGGGTTTCCTGAGGGCACATCCCGCAGCCGCAACGCGGCGAGGACGTGCCCGTGGAAACCCCGTAGGCCCCGCGGCCGGTGGGAGCAACGCTACTTCACGACCAGAATGTCGCAATCGGTGTTGCGCAGCAGGAACGTCGAAATCGAGCCCAGGAGCGCATACTTGATCGAGGACAGGCCGCGGGCGCCGCAGAGCACCAGGTCGGGCTTGACCACGTCGAGCATCTCATCCTTGAGCGTCTCGCGAATGCGGCCGGCGCGAATCATGACCTCGACCTCGGGAATGTCGGGATTGGCCTTGGCCTCCTCGAGCTGCTTGGCGATGGAGTTCTTAAATGCCTCCTCTAGGCCGTTGACCAGATCGACCGGATAGGAACCGGCGCTCTCGAGCGCCGTGGAATCGATAACGTGGCCGATGATTAGCTTGGCGCCGTTGTTCGCGGCGACCTTGATGGCGCGTGCGAGCACAAAATCCTGCTGTTCAGTACCGTCGAGTGAAACAAATACCTTGGTGTAGCCCTCGTTCATGGTTTCCTCCTTGGTCTATCGCACGGGCGCGGGGCTCGTGCATCGGGCGGGCGCGGGCGCGTTGGCCGCCGGACACTTTATCTTGTTGCAGTTATACCCAAGGATTTGGGTTTGACCGCTCGCAATTCTGTGAACGGGCGAGTTTTTTGGTAAGGGTAGGCGCAGGCGCGCCGCCAACGGTTGATAATGGGACATCGCCCGCACCGTCCGCAGAACAATATCGGCGGGTGTCTAACGAGGGGGTCCCTTTGGATATCATCGAGCTTTTAAAATCTGCCTTTATGGGCCTGGTCGAGGGCATCACCGAATGGCTGCCTGTTTCGTCGACCGGTCACATGATCTTGGTGGACGAGTTCGTCAAGATGAACGTGAGCGAGACGTTCTGGAATATGTTCCTGGTCGTGATTCAGCTCGGCGCCATTCTGGCCGTCTGTGTACTGTTCTTCCATGAGCTCAATCCGTTCTCGCCCAGCAAGGGCAAGGAGGGCCGTCGCGACACCTGGGTGCTGTGGGGCAAGATTGTGCTCGGCTGCATTCCTGCGGCGGCGATCGGTCTGCCGCTCAACGACTGGATGGAGGAGCATTTCTACAATGCTCCCGTCGTGGCGCTGGCGCTCATTGTGTACGGCGTGCTGTTTATCGTGATCGAGAACTGGCGCGCGAGCAAGCGCGAGGAAATGGCCGTTGCCGGTTCGTTTGGTTCGCGTGCTGTGGTGTCGGGTGGACGTCCCGCCGGTGCACACTTTGCGGCGCCCGCGGCAGATGTTGCCGAGGACGAGGGCGATGACGAGGATCTGGACTTTGGCTCCATCGCCACGCTCGAGGACCTAAGTTGGAAGACCGCACTGGGCATCGGATGCTTCCAGGTGCTCTCGCTGATTCCGGGCACGTCGCGCTCCGGTTCCACCATCATCGGCGGCCTGCTTTTGGGCTGCACGCGTTCGGTGGCGTCCAAGTTTACGTTCTTCCTGGCCATCCCTGTCATGTTTGGCGCGAGTGCGCTCAAGCTGGTCAAGTATTTCATCAAGGGCGGTACGTTCGGCGCCAACGAGGTCGCCATCCTGGGCGTGGGCTGCGTTGTGGCCTTTGTGGTTTCGCTCATCGCCATTAAGTGGCTCATGGGCTTCGTCCGCCGTCACGACTTCAAGTGCTTCGGCGTCTACCGCATCATTCTGGGCATCGTGGTGCTCGCGTACTTCTTCGTCCTGGAGCCGATGCTCGGCCTCTAACTTAGTCGACGCTGCGCGGCGGTCAGGGCGACAACTTGTCATTCAAAGGGGGTGGCATGACCAAAAGGTCTATGCCGCCCCCTTTTCATGTCAATTTGTTCGCCCTGGCCGCCGCTCGCTGCTGCTGCCATGACATCGGCGGTTTCGTGATTGGCACAATGGGGACAGGTTACTTTGAACCAGCTTGGTGCAGACTAATCTGGCTCCATTGCGCCAAATCCGCTGGGGCGGACCTGACGATCGCGCACGGAGTCGTGGTGTGATTTGCGTCGGTGTCCGCGCGGCTCGGTATACTGGTACGGCTCAAACTATGGCGCTGCCCGCAGGCGCGCCGTCCGTCAGATGAGGAGTCGCCCATGACCCAGCCCCTGCCCTGGGAAAAGAACACCGCGGTACCCGTGCCGCCCGCGCCGGAACCCGTGCCGCTCGATGCGTACACCGCTCCCGCCGCGCCGGAGCCCGAGCTCGTTCCGCTCGACATCTACGACGCCCCCGCGCCGGCTCCTGCGCCCGCAAAGCCGCTCGTCGATATCGACAGCCTTAATCCCGCCCAGCGCGAGGCGGTGCTCACCACCGAGGGTCCGTTGCTGGTACTTGCCGGCGCCGGCTCGGGCAAGACCCGCGTCCTGACCTTCCGCATCGCGCATATGCTCGGCGACCTGGGCGTTAAGCCCTGGCAGGTGCTTGCCATCACGTTTACCAACAAGGCCGCGGCCGAGATGCGTGAGCGTCTGGCGGCGCTCATCCCCAGCGGCACCCGCGGCATGTGGGTATGCACGTTCCACGCCATGTGCGTGCGTATGCTGCGCGAGGACGCCGACCTGCTGGGCTACACCGGTCAGTTCACCATTTACGATGACGACGATTCCAAGCGCATGGTGCGCGATATTATGCAGGCGCTCGGTATCGAGCAAAAGCAATTCCCCATCAATATGATCCGCAGCAAGATCAGTTCGGCCAAAAACGCCATGATCGGCCCCGAGGACATGCTCAAATCCGCCGACAGCCCCAACGACAAAAAGGCCGCGCAGGTCTACCTGGAGCTGGAACGCCGCCTGCGCGCCGCCAACGCGATGGACTTCGACGACCTGCTCGTGCGCACGCTCGAGCTGCTGCGCACCCGCCCCGAGGTGCTCGACAAGTACCAAGAGCGTTTCCGCTACATTAGCGTCGACGAGTATCAGGACACCAACCACGTCCAGTACGAGATCGCCAACCTGCTGGCCGCCAAGTACCAAAACCTCATGGTCGTGGGCGACGATGACCAGTCTATTTACAGCTGGCGTGGCGCCGACATCACCAACATCCTGGACTTTGAGAAGGACTTTAAAAACTGCAAGACCGTCAAGCTGGAGCAGAACTACCGCTCCACGGGTCACATCCTGAGCGCCGCCAATGCCGTGGTGCGCCACAACTCGCAGCGCAAGGACAAGCGCCTGTTTACGGCTGAGGGCGATGGTGAGAAGATCCAGGCCTTCCAGGCGAGCGACGAGCGCGACGAGGGCCGCTGGATTGCCGGCGAGATCGAAAAGCTGCACTCCAAGGGCACGAGCTACGACGACATCGCTGTGTTCTACCGCACCAACGCCCAGTCGCGTATTCTCGAAGATATGTTCCTGCGTGCGGGCGTGCCCTACAAGATCGTGGGCGGCACGCGATTCTTCGACCGTGCCGAGATCCGCGACGTCATGGCCTACCTCAAGATGATCGTGAACCCGGCAGACGAGATGAGCGTCAAGCGCGTCATCAACACGCCGCGCCGCGGCATCGGTTCCACTTCGATTCAAAAGATCGAGCAGCTGGCGCGCGACAACCGTTGCTCGTTCTTCCAGGCCTGCGAGATTGCGACAGCCGAGACGGGCATGTTTAGCGCGAAGGTGCGCAACGGCCTGTCGAGCTTTGTGGCACTGGTGCGCGAGGGCCGCCGCATGGACGGCGAGCTCAAGGACGTCGTCGAGATGATTGTCGATAAGACGGGCCTGCTGCAGGCGTTCCGCGCCGAGGGCACCATGGAGTCCGAGAGCCGCGCCGAGAACATCCAGGAATTCCTGGGCGTCGCCGCCGAATTTGAGGAGACGCACGAGGATATCGAGGGTACGCTCGAGAGCTTGGAAGAGCTGCGCGCCGCCGGCGTTGCCGACGTGCCTGCCGGTGCCGAGCCCGAGCCCGTTGTGGTGAGCACGCCCGCGCCCGAGCCGGGGCCGTCCGCGCCTGTGTCTTCGTTTGAGGCGCTTGTCGGCGCGCGCGATGCCGCGGGCACCAATCCGCTCGATAGCCTGGCCGCTCCGGCGCTGTCTCCACAGGATGCCCTGGCTGCCGCCATCGCGGGCAACGCCTATGCCGCGCCGACAGAGCTGCCGGCCGGCGGCGCGCCTGCCGACGAGATCGAGCGCACCTACGGTCCGCTCACTTGCAAGGCGCTGCCTGCACTCATGGAGTGGCTGGCCCTGCGCTCCGACTTGGATTCTCTGGCCGGCGAGACGCATGCCATCACCATGATGACCATCCACTCCGCCAAGGGCCTGGAGTTTCCGGCGGTGTTCGTGGCCGGCATGGAGGAGGGTATCTTCCCGCATGTGCACGACTTTGGCGGCAGCGATGATCCGGGCAAGCTCGAGGAGGAGCGTCGCCTGGCCTACGTCGCCATCACGCGCGCCCGTAAGCGCCTGTTCTTGACCTATGCGGCCACGCGCCGCACGTACGGCTCAACGTCTGCCAACCCGCGCTCGCGCTTCCTCAACGAGATTCCGTTTGAGGATATCGAGTTCAGCGGTATCGGTTCTGCCGGTTTTGAGGGCACGGGCTGGGAGAAGCGCGGCGACCGTCACGGCACGTTTGGCTCGGGTATGGGCTCGGACATGTATGGCGGCAAGGTGTTTGGCTCGCATACGCGCTCGACCGGCGGCTCTGGATCGCGCAGCGGATCGAGCTTCGACGATTTCTTTGGCGGCAGCACTTATGGCACCGAGCGCCATCGTGGGGTCTCGCCCGACGCCGGCCGTGTTGCCTCGACCTTTGGCTCGGGCGCGCCGCGAGCCAAAAAGCCGTCATCCAAGGTATCGCCAACGGTGGAACGCAAGGTCGATCGCGCCAGCGCATCGCAGGACTTTGCCGCGGGTGATACCGTGAGCCATAAGACCTTTGGCACGGGCACCGTGATCTCGGTCGCCGGAGACATGATCGAGGTCCAATTCGAGAAGACCGGCCAGACCAAAAAGCTTATGAAGGGCTTCGCTCCGATTGTCAAGCTGTCGTAATCCCGGCGGACCTGGGCGGGCGTATGGGGCAACATCGCCTGCTCGGGCAGTCCTGCGCAAGACGGAGAGCACATTAAGTGCTCTCCTTTGCGTGCGGAACTCGCGATCGATGTTGCCCCATACGCCCGCCCAGGTCCTTGGGTAACGTTGCCGGACGATCGTTGCTCTACTCGTCCGCTTTTTGGTCTGGAGAGCCGGGTGGGCT
>UQNB01000015.1 GCA_900542235.1 uncultured Collinsella sp. | reverse complement strand
GACGACGGTAGCCGCGCCCCGCGGAGCCCGACCGGAGCCTGTGGACCGCGTTTGCCGGCATGTTCCCGACTATGGGCGCCTGCGTTGCCTTCGGCGCTTTCAACCTGCTGTGCGCCCCGTGCTTTGCCGCCATGGGCACTATCCGCAATCAGATGGACTCCGGCAAGTGGACCGCGATTGCCATCGGCTACGAGTGCGCCTTCGCTTGGGTCATCGGCCTGTTCATCAACCAGTTCTACAACCTGCTTGTCCTTGGCCAGTTTGGTATCTGGACGGTTGTGGCCATCGTGCTGCTGGTTGCGATGCTCTTCCAGATCTTCCGTCCCATGCCCAAGCACGCTTGGACCGACGAGGATGAGACCAACACCGCTTCCGCCGCAGTTTCCGCTTAAGTCCGAATAAGGATTAGCCCCTTTCCACGAGCCCGGGTGTCCCAGCGACACTCGGGCTTTTTGGTGGGGGAGATGTGGCGTTTCCGCAGATAAAACCGACCAAAATAAACCTGTCCCTTTTTGGTAGGTGGAGAATGGGGTAAAGTAAGTGGTGGTTAACTAGAGGAGGCTTGCTATGGCACCTATCGATATTGTTGTACTGGCTGTTATCGGCATTGCGTTTGCCGCCGTGTGCGTGCGCATCTACCGCAAGGGCACCTGCGCCGACTGCGCTCAGGGTGGCGTTTGCACGGGGCATTGTTCTAACAAAAAAACCTGCGCCGCGCTTAAGGGCGTAGACAAGATCGCCGAAGACTTGGGTCGCGGTATCAAATAAGGTCCAGGCATCCAGGCGCCTCGCGAGTATCCGTTCGCGGGGCGCTTTGTGCATTTGGACGCGAGCGCGGCGAGTTGAAGAGAATTTTTGGGGTATCGCTAACTATGTGGTCAACGGCCCGCTCACCGTGGTTCATGCCGTGGCAGGCGCTAAGCTCGCCGTCGAAGGCATGACCAACTACCTGGGCCTCTAACTCCATCCCACCCATCAGTTGCGGTGAAATACGGACTGTTTTGGCTGTCAAAGGCCTAATCTACTCCGTATTCCACCGCAACTTTTTGTGGGGCGGGCTAGAGACGCTGCATGCGGTACCCGACACCCATGTGCGTCTGAATCATCTTGGGGTGAGAGGGGTCTGCCTCGATCTTCTTGCGCAGGGTGCGCATGAACACGCGCAGGCTCGCCAGATCGCTGTCCCAGCTCGTGCCCCATATCTCGCGGGTGATGAAGGTGTGGGTGAGCACCTTGTCGACGTTTTTCGCTAGAAGGACGAGCAATTTGTACTCGGTTGGGGTGAGCGAGAGCTCGCGTCCGTCTTTCGTCGCGTATCCCGCGGCGTAGTCGATATGCAGCGGACCGTTGTCGAACGTGCTCGCTTCTGTCGACTCGCCCGACGCCATCGAGGAACGCCTCAAATTCGCCCGGACGCGCGCGAGCAACTCATCCACAGAAAAGGGCTTGGTGAGGTAGTCGTCTGCCCCTGCGTCAAGTGCTGCAATCTTGTCGGAATCTTCGGTGCGCGCCGAAATGACGATAATGGGGACTGCCGACCAGCTTCGGATCTTCGTGATGACCTCGATACCGTCAATGTCGGGAAGGCCGAGGTCGAGCATGATGAGGCTGGGGCCGTGCGACACCGCATCCATGATGGCGGCTTGGCCGTTGCAAACCTTGCTCACGACATAGCCGTGGAGGTCAAGCGCGGTCGAAACGAGGTTTTGAACGGTCGGGTCATCTTCGACCAAGAGGATGCGTGGCTTAGCGGCATTATTCATGAATCTCGATCTCCTCGGCGGGCAGGGTAAAACGGAAGACGGCTCCATGGGGGTGGTTGTCGCGAACTTCGATGACGCCGCCATGCGCCTCTACGATGGAGCGGCAGAGCGACAGCCCAAGGCCGATGCTTCGACGCGAATCCACGGGCCGCGTATTGCTTGAGGTGAAGAAGCGCTCAAAGATATGAGGCTTGTCGCAGTCTGCCACACCCGGCCCATCGTCTGCGACGTCCACCACGACGAACGCACCCTCGCGACGTGCACTGATGGTGACAGTCGAGTCCTCGGGCGTGTATTTGAAGGCGTTCATGATGAGATTCGTAAGTACCTGCATGATGAGATGGACGTCGATACGTACCAGCAGGATGTCGTCAGTGTGCTCGATGGTGACAGTACGTCCATGCGATGCTTGGGCGACATGGCTGAGGGCGGCCTCGATGACTTCGTCGATGAGCTCGGATGTTAAGTTGAGGCGAATGGTGCCGTCCTCGACGCGTGTGATGGCGAGGAGGTTCTCCACGGTATCGATAAGCCAGAGGGAGTCGTCGTAGATGGCATCGGCAAGATCGCAGCGTTGTTCGAGGCTGAGCTTCTCGTCGCTCTTCCGAAGGATTGCCGCAGATCCGGATATAGCCGTGAGAGGTGTCCTCAAATCGTGGCCGATGGAGCGCAAAAGGTTGGCGCGCAGCTGCTCGTTTTTCGCCAAGACCGCAGCCTCTTCGCGCTCTTGCGCCGCCCGGTCGCTTTCGAGCGCCAAGGCGCATTCACCTACGATAGATAGGACGATCGAATGCTCGAAGGCTTCGATCTCGCGCCCCTCCAGGGCGATACCGATGACACCGAATACCTTGTCGCCGGTGCGAACCGCGAGGTAGAGACAGCGCGCCTCAGGCAGGGTCCGCGTGCTTGCGCCCGCGCGCTTGTTGTTGGTGTAGGTCCAGGTTGCAACGGCGCGCTCGTAGTCGGTGAGCAGCGACGCGGATCGGTTTTCGGTGCCAGCGGACTCATAGAGCGCCTTGCCGAGCGTGCCGTGTTCGGCGGGGTAGAAGACCACGTCGAGTTTTAGCAGTTTGACGAGTTGGTTCATGGCGACGCGGGCGCACTCCTCCGCGCTATGGGCTTGCTGCAAGAGCTGGTTCGTTTCGAGGAGTACGCGCGTTTTGAATGCGTTCTCGGCGGATGTACGGGCGTTGTCGGCGATGCGCGCAGTTAACTCGCCGGCGACCATAGCGGTAGCGAACATGATGCCGAACGTGACCAGATAGCTTCGGTCGTAGCTGGCGAGCGAAAACAGAGGCGTGACGAAGCAGAAGTTGTAAAGCACTACAGAGAGCACGCTCGATACGATCGTGCAGATACGCCCCGTCGTGGTGACGGCGGTCAGCAGGGCCGTGAGGATATAGAGGGATATGATGCTGGAATCGGCAAATCCCAGATGGCGGAAAGCCGTGCCAATCGCCGTGGCGGCAAGAGAGAGGGCCAGCGTGCGAAGCACGTTTCGGCTGCTGGGCGGCTGCAGGGCGAGCGCATGGCGGCGTCCTTTGGGTCGGGAGGGCGGAGTCGACTGTTCTGGAATGATGTAAATGTCGAGGTTCGGGGCGAATGTTATGAGCTGTTCTACGAGAGATTTGCGGCCGAAGAGGGCCTGACGGACGCTGCTGCGCTCGCCCGTGCGCCCCATGACGATCTTCGAAATACCCGACAGGCGCGCGAACTCGGAGATCTGAAACGCGATGTCGTCGCCATAGACGGTTTCCATATGTGCTCCGAGCTGCTCGGCTAGGGCGATATTGGCTGCAAGCTTGGCGCGCTCATCATCGCTCATGGCTTGCGTGCGCGGGCTCTCTACGAACAGGGCGACGAGCTCGCTGCGAAACGCTTTCGCCATGCGTGCGGCGGCACGGACGATGCGGGGATTGGTCGGCGCCGGGGAGACACAGACCAAGATACGCTCCCTGGTGTAGTAGTCACGGTTTCCCAGCACGCGTGCGGCGTCTGTGAGGTGACCGGTGCGATCGGCGCAGCGGCGCAGCGCGATTTCTCGGAGTGCGGTGAGGTTCTCGACGGTAAAAAAATGCTGTTGCGCTCGGTCGGCTTGTGCGGGACGGTAGACGAGGCCGGCGCGAAGGCGCTCAAGTAGGTCTTCGGGCTCTATGTCGACTAGCTCGACCTGGTCGGCATCATCGAAGATACGGTCGGGGATTCGTTCGCTCACGACAACGCCGGTGATGGATGCAACCATGTCGTTTAGGCTCTCGATATGCTGAACGTTCACGGTCGTATAGACGTCGATGCCCGCATGTAGAAGTTCCTCGACGTCTTGATAGCGTTTGTCGTGGCGAGACCCCGGCGCATTCGTATGGGCGAGCTCGTCGACAAGGATGAGCTGAGGGGCGCGTTCGATAGCCGCATCTAGATCGAACTCGCTGAGCGCAATGCCGTTGTGCTCGATGAGTTTACAGGGCACGTTCTCAAGCCCTTGTGCAAGATGGGCAGTTGCCGGACGTTCGTGCGGCTCGATGTATCCCGCGACGACGTCGACACCTCGCCGCTCGGCGGCGTGGGCGGCCTGAAGCATCGCATAGGTTTTGCCTGCGCCAGCAGCGTAGCCAAAGAAAATCTTGAGGTGCCCCCGGCTGGTCCGAGCGTCATCGGCGGCCTCGTCTTTCTCAATTGCCTTGAGGATGAGGTCTGGATTGACGCGAGTGTCCGATGCGTCGCGCTGCATAGCGTAGCCTTTCTGAAACGTTGTCCATGCGTGCATACGCGGTGAGGACGCCACTGTATGCTCGCGAGGTCGAGTATAGGCGCACTGCAGCCGCAATAGTGCTTTCTACCTGCATCTTTACGGCATCTTAAGGACATGAGCCCCGGCCCTCACGCCTCTTTAATCCCTAGAAGCGTTTACTGTCCCCAGACGCTTGCGAGAGCAGGCGTCCGAGACATCGGACCGCGCGTGAAAGGGGCGGTAAATGGACATCCTCATTCCCATCATTGGAGTCGTCTGCATTGGACTCCTTATCTATTACATCTACATTCTGATGAGGAGTGATTCGTAAACTATGGACGCTGCGATTCAGTACATCTTGTACTTTGCCGTGCTCGTCGTCCTGGCCGTTCCGCTCGGTCGGTTCATGGCCCATATCATGGATGGTGAGCATACGTTCCTGTCGCCTGTGATTGCTCCTGTGGAGCGTGGCGTCTATCGTCTGCTTCGCATCGACGCGGCAGAGCAGATGGGGTGTAGGCGCTATCTGGCGAGCGTGCTGGTCTTTTCGGGGATCGGCCTCGTGGCTCTTGTGGCACTCCAGGTGTTTCAGTCCTTCTTGCCAGGCAATCCCCAGCACCTGCCGGGTGTGTCATGGGACCTGTCGTTCAATACGGCTGCTTCCTTCATAACCAACACCAACTGGCAGTCCTATTCCGGTGAGACCACCCTGTCCTACTTTGTGCAGTTCATGGGCCTCACCGTGCAAAACTTCTTGTCCGCCGGCACCGGTATTGCGGTCATGTTCGCGCTCATCCGCGGTTTCCGTCAGGTTAAGGAGCAGGGTCTGGGTTCCTTCTGGGTCGACCTCACCCGCACCGTCCTGTATGTGCTCATCCCGCTGAACCTCGTGTTCGGCATCTGCCTGGCTGCCGGTGGCGTCATCTCCAACTTCCAGCCGGCTCAGAAGGCTGAGCTCGTAGAGCCCGTCGCTGTTCAGCCTAATGCAGACGGCGGCTGGAGCGTCATCGACGGCGCCCAGATCGAGGGCGACACGGTCAAGGTCGACGGCAAGGTTGTCGAGGGCGCGCGCGTGGTCACCGAGCAGTTCCTGCCCCAGGGTCCCGCGGCTCCCCAGGTCGCCATCAAGCAGTCCGGCACCAACGGAGGCGGCTTCTTCGGCGTGAACTCCGCCCATCCGTATGAGAACCCCAGTGCCTTCACCAACATCATCGAGATGACCAGCCTGCTGCTGATCCCGGCCGCCTGTTGCTTCACCTTCGGTATCGGCGTCAAGAACACCAAGCAGGGCAAGGCCATCTTTGCCGCCATGTTCATCCTGCTGGTGATCTTCACCGGCATCATCGCCGTCAACGAGCATGCGGGCACCCCGCAGCTGGCCGATGGCGGAGCGGTCAATATCAAGATGACCGACGGCCAGGCCGGCGGCAACATGGAGGGCAAGGAGAGCCGTTTCGGTATCGCCTCCTCTTCCACCTGGTCCGCTTTCACGACGGCTGCTTCCAACGGCTCGGTTAACTCCATGCACGACTCCTACACCCCGCTGGGCGGTTTTGTCCAGATGCTCCAGATTGCTCTGGGCGAGGTCGTCTTCGGCGGCGTGGGCTGCGGCCTGTACGGCATGATCGGCTTCGCCATCCTCACAGTGTTCATCGCCGGCCTCATGGTCGGACGCACGCCTGAGTTCCTGGGCAAGAAGATCGAGCCGGGCGAGATGCGCTGGGCGGTTGTCCTGTGCTTGGCAACTCCGTTTGCCATTCTGGTGTGCTCGGCCATCGCCTGCATGGTGCCCGGTCTTGCCGACCAGCTCAACAACGGTGGCGCGCACGGCTTCTCCGAGGTGCTGTATGCCTTCACCTCATGCGGCGGCAACAACGGCTCGGCGTTTGCAGGCATGAACTGCAACATTCCCTGGATCAACGTCATGCTCGGCCTCGAGATGCTGTTCGCCCGCTTCATGCCCATCATCGGTACGCTGGCTATCGCCGGCTCGCTGGCCAAGAAGGGTAAGGTCGCCGAGAGCGCCGGTACCCTGTCTACCACCAACGGCATGTTCGTATTCCTGCTCGTGTTCATCGTTCTGCTGATCGGTGCCCTGAGCTTCTTCCCGGCCCTGGCGCTTGGCCCCGTTGCCGAGTTCTTCCAGATGATTGCGTAAAGGAGGGCGCAGATTTATGACTATGCAAAAAGACATGATGGGCCGCGCGGTCCGCGACTCGTTTGCCAAGCTGGATCCTCGCGTCCAGATTCAAAACCCGGTCATGTTCCTGGTGTGGCTTTCCGCCGTCATGACCTCCGTCCTGGCCGTCGCTTCCATCTTCGGTGTGCAGGACGCGGGTGTGCCCACCTACTATGTGGTCGCCATCGCGGTCATTCTGTGGCTCACCGACCTGTTCTCGAACTTCGCCGAGGCGCTTGCCGAGGGCCGCGGTAAGGCCCAGGCCGATTCCCTGCGTGCGGCCAAGAAGGATGTCGAGGCCCATCGCATCGAGTCCGTTGAGGACAAGGAGCACTTCACCGTCGTTCCCGGCACCGAGCTCACGCGCGGCGACCTGGTGATCGTACGCGCCGGCGAGCAGATTCCCGGCGACGGCGACGTCATCGAGGGCGCTGCTTCCGTTGACGAGTCCGCCATCACCGGCGAGTCCGCCCCCGTAGTCCGCGAGGCCGGCGGCGACCGCTCTGCCGTTACCGGCGGTACCACGGTGCTGTCCGACTGGATCATCGTCAAGATCTCCAGTGAGCCCGGCCAGAGCTTCCTGGACAAGATGATCGCGATGGTCGAGGGTGCCGCGCGCAAGAAGACCCCTAACGAGATCGCTCTGGAGATCTTCCTGGTGGCCCTCTCCATCGTCTTTATCCTGGTCACGCTGGCCCTGTATTGTTACTCCTGCCTCTCGGTCGGTCTTAACGACATAGACAACCCCACGGCCGTGACCACGCTCGTGGCGCTGCTCGTGTGCCTGGCTCCCACTACCATCGGTGCCCTTCTTTCCGCCATCGGCATCGCCGGCATGAGCCGTCTGAACGAGGCCAACGTGCTGGCCATGTCCGGCCGCGCCATCGAGGCCGCCGGCGACGTCGACATCCTCATGCTCGACAAGACCGGCACCATCACCCTGGGTAACCGCCAAGCCGCCGAGTTCATCCCGGTCGACGGCATCGATCCCGCGGAGCTGGCCGATGCCGCCCAGCTTTCCTCGCTGGCCGACGAGACCCCCGAGGGCCGCTCCATCGTCGTCCTCGCCAAGGAGCAGTTCGGTCTGCGCGGCCGCACACTCGAGGATAAGGGTATGGAGTTTATCCCGTTCACCGCGGCAACGCGTATGTCCGGCGTGAACTACGAGGGCAATGAGATCCGCAAAGGCGCTGCCGATTCCGTGCGCACCTATGTGGAGGCAGCCGGCGGCGTGTTCTCAAAGGAGTGCGACGAGGCCGTCGAACGCATCGCCAAGGCCGGCGGCACCCCGCTGGTCGTGACCAAGAACTGCCGCGTGCTGGGCGTTGTGTACCTTAAGGACATCATCAAGTCCGGCGTTAATGAGAAGTTCGCCGACCTGCGCCGCATGGGTATCAAGACCATCATGGTGACGGGCGACAACCCGCTCACCGCCGCGGCAATCGCCGCCGAGGCCGGTGTTGACGACTTCCTGGCCGAGGCCACCCCTGAAGGCAAGCTCGAGAAGATCCGCGAGTTCCAGCGTGAGGGCCACCTGGTCGCCATGACCGGCGACGGCACCAACGACGCGCCCGCTCTGGCCCAGGCCGACGTCGCCGTGGCCATGAACACGGGCACCCAGGCTGCCAAGGAGGCCGGCAACATGGTCGACCTCGACTCCAGCCCCACCAAGCTCATCGAGGTCGTGCGTATCGGCAAGCAGCTGCTCATGACCCGCGGTTCGCTCACGACCTTCTCGGTGGCCAACGACATGGCGAAGTACTTCGCCATCATCCCGGCCCTGTTCTCGCCGATCTACCCCGGGTTGGACGCCCTCAACATCCTCGGTCTGGCAAGCCCGCTGTCCGCGGTTCTTTCGGCCATCATCTATAACGCGCTCGTTATCGTCGCGCTGATCCCGGCCGCGCTGAAGGGCGTTAAGTACCGCGAGGTACCGTCCGGACAGCTGCTGATCCACAACCTGCTCGTGTGGGGTCTGGGCGGCATCGTTGCCCCGTTCGTATTCATCAAGCTCATCGACATGCTGCTCGCGTTCTGCGGCATTATGTAAGTGGAGGTTTGTATGTTTAAAGGCGTTGCATCGCGCGCACTGGGCGTGTTCGCGCTGTTTACCGTTGTCTGCGGCCTGGGCTATACGCTCGTCGTGACCGGCATCGCCCAGGTTGCGTTCCCGTATCAGGCGAATGGTTCGCTCATCAAGGTCGACGACAAGATCGTGGGCTCCGAGCTGATCGGCCAGAACTTCGAGGATGAGGACCACATGTGGGGCCGCATCCAGAACGTGTCAATTTTCGAAGGCGAAGATGGCGAGCTTATGGCGTATGGTGCCCCGTCCAACCTGTCCCCGGCGAGTGAGGAGTATCGGCAGCTGATTGATGCGCGCGTGAAGAAGATCCGCGCCGCCAACCCCGATGCCGATATGGACGCTGTGCCCGTCGACCTGGTGACGTGTTCGGGGTCCGGCCTCGACCCGGAGATTTCTCCGGATGCCGCCGAGTACCAGGTCCCGCGCCTTGCGAAGGCCACGGGCAAGAGCGAAGGCGAGGTGCGCGAGATCATCGACCAGTGCACCAAGGGCCGATTCCTGGGCGTGTTCGGCGAGCCCACGGTCAACGTGCTCAAGGTGAACCTTATGCTGGACGGCGCGCTGTAGGTGAGGGAGTGGCGGATGAGGGCATGACTGACTATCTGAGCCCTCAATTCCACCCCGCCCATCAGTTGCGGTGAAATACGGACTGTTTTGCCTGTCAAAAGCCTCATCTACTCCGTATTCCACCGCAACTTTTTTGTGAGGGTCGGGATTGAAGGTGGGGAGTGCGAGCGAGTGCGAATGCGGCGGATACTGATACGATAGGTACGTTAGCAACTGCCGCCGAGCGGCTCAAACGAAAGGAACCCTGTATGGAGTCATCCGCCTACCCGATGCTCTTTAGCCCGATCAAGGTCGGTACGACCGAGGTCAAGAACCGCGTCTTTATGCCGCCGGTATCTACCAACCTGGCCGATCACGGCTATGTGACCGGCGACTTGGTCGATCATTACCGTGCCCGTGCCAAGGGCGGCGTGGGCCTCATCATCACCGAGGTCGTGACGGTCGAGCCCACCTACACCTATCTGCCGGGTGACATGTGCTGCTACGACGACACGTTTATCCCCGGCTGGGAAAAGCTCGCCGCGGCCGTCCACGAGTATGGCTGCAAGATCATGCCGCAGCTCTTCCACCCCGCCTATATGGCCTTTAACATTCCGGGCACGCCTCGCCTGATCGCTCCGTCCTTTGTGGGCCCGTCTTACGCCCGCGAGGCACCGCGCCCCATCACGGTCGACGAGATTCACGAGCTCACGCATCAGTTTGGCGACGCTGCCGTGCGTATGCAGAAGGCCGGTGTCGATGGCGTCGAGGTCCATGCGGCGCACGCCCATGGCATGCTTGGCGGCTTTTTAACTCCGCTCTACAACAAGCGCACCGACGAGTATGGCGGCTCGCTCGACGCCCGCATGCGCTTCCTGCTCGAGGTTATCGCCGAGATTCGCGAGCGCTGCGGCAAGGACTTTATCATCGACGTCCGTATCTCGGGCGATGAGTACACCGATGGTGGTCTGACCCTCAACGACATGATCTATGTCTCGCGTCGCCTGGAGAAGGCTGGTGTCGACATGATCCACGTGTCGGGCGGCACCACTATCAAGCGCGGCTCTGCAATTCCCGCTGCCGGCACGCAGCAGGCCTCGCACGCCGCCTGCTCGCGCGAGATCAAAAAGCATGTGAATATTCCCGTTGCCACGGTTGGCCGCATCAACGAGGCATGGATTGCCGAGGAACTGATCGAGGACGGCGCTGCCGACATCTGCATGATGGGCCGCGCCAATCTGTGCGATGCCGAGTTCTGCAACAAGGCAGCCGCCGGCAACGCCGACGACATCCGCCCCTGCATTGGCTGCCTGCGCTGCCTGAACGGCATTATGTTCGGCAAGCGCATCTCCTGCACCGTCAACCCGGACGTGGAGCGCGATGAGGCCGGCTATGAGCCTGCCGCCGAGGCCAAGAACGTGCTCGTTGTGGGCGCTGGTCCTGCGGGCATGGAGGCAGCCTACATTGCCGCCAAGCGCGGCCACAACGTGGTGCTCGTGGATAAGCAGGACGAACCGGGCGGCGAGATGCGCATCGCGGCCGTTCCGCCGGCAAAGCAGGAACTCACCCGCGTGATCAAGTATCAGTACCGTCGCTTGGCCGAGGCAGGCGTCACGTGCGTCTTTGGTACCGAGCTTTCGGCCGAGGACATTCAGCGCGACTACGCGGGCTACGAGGTCGTCCTGGCTTATGGCGCCGAGCCCATCGCTCCGGCCTTCATGCAGGGCTTTAAGCAGGTTATGACGGCCGACGACCTGCTGGGCGGCAAGGCTTTCCCGGGCAAGAAGATCGTCATCGTGGGCGGCGGTACCGTTGGCTGCGAGACGGCCGATTACCTGGCCCCGTTGGTCAACGACCTGTCGCCGGCCAACCGCGATGTCACGGTTATCGAGATGACCAAGACGCTCGCCGCCAACGAGGGCGGCGCCGGTCGCGCGGTGCTCATCACGCGCATGCTCTCCAAGGGCGTTCACGTGCTGACCGAGGCCAAGGTGACCGAGATCACCGAGGACACCATCAGTTACGAAAAGGACGGCGAGGTCCACACTATCGCCGATGCCGATACGCTGGTGCTTGCCATGGGCTATCGTCCCAACACCAAGCTGGCCGACGACCTTGCCGCTGCCGGCGTTGCCATCCACGTGCTGGGCGATGCCCAGAAGTGCGGCAATATCCGTGACGCCATCGGCGACGGCTACAAGGTTGCCTGCGAACTCTAGTCAACCCCTTGGTGCATGAGGAGGGGGCGTCTCTGCGCCATCCGATAGCAAAATAGCGGTGGTGTCCCGGGTTTCGGGATGCCGCCGCTTGCTCTTGTGATCCTGGCGACGCGAGCGCGCCCTATTTCACCTCAACTGAGGGAATGGGGGATGCGATAGTATTACGGGTGATATTCGACAAACCGTGAGCTTCATTCGAGGGCTTTATGGAACAACACCAGCATTATCAGAGCCTGCAAGATCAGGCATATAACGCATTGCGCTCCAAGATTATCTATGCCGAGCTCAAACCCGGCACGCGCCTTTCGGCGATTGGTCTGGAAAAGGAGACAGGAATCGGGCGCACGCCCATTCGCGAGTCTTTTGTGCGCCTGCGCGAGCAGGAGCTGGTGGAAACGCGTCCCAAAAGCGGCACCTATGTCTCAAAAATCAGCATGGAGCACGCCGAGAACGCCTGCTTCTTGCGCGAGAAACTCGAGAGAAGCGTGCTTATTAAATGCTGCTCTGCCGCCACGCCCGAGCAAAAGCAGCGGCTTGAGCAGATTCTTGCCGAGTCCGAATCGCTCGACCATCGCGAAACGCGTCGCTTTTTCGACTTGGATAACCTGTTTCATGAGACGTGTTTTGAGATTGCCGGCCGCCATATGTTGTGGGATTGGATGAAGAGCGTCAACACGCATTTTGAGCGATACAACTGGTTGCGTATGGTGTCGCAGGATCTGGATTGGGAACCGATTCGTCGGCAGCATCGCCGGATTCTCGAGGCCATTAAGAAGGGCGACACCGACACGGCGAGCTATTTGGCAGAGACGCACTTGCATCTGATGCCCGAGGAGCAGGGCCCGGTTATCGCCTTGCATCCCGACTATTTCGAGCTGCCCAAAGACTCGGCTATCTAGCCCATCATCGCATCTGCTCGAGGCGCAAAAACGATGCTGCTCACCTACAACGTTTTGCAAGCGAGATTTTTAAAAAAAATGCCTAAAATGGCTCAGACTGCCGACAATTGGGGAACGGGGTGCGCTATGGCGCAGATGAGAATCAAGGACATTGCCGCCGAGGCGGGCGTGAGCCCGGCAACGGTCTCGCGCTATCTCAACAACCGCCCCGGACAGATGACCGAGGAAACTCGCGCGCGCATCGCTGAAGTCATCGAGCGCACCGGCTATCGCCCGCGTGCCGCCGCGCGCAATCTGCGCAGCTCGCGCACCAACCTCATCGGCGTGATCCTGGCTGACATCGCCAACCCGTTCTCCAGCGCCATGCTCGAGGGCCTTTCCGCCAGCGCCGCCGCGCGCGGCTGCTCGCTCATGACGGCCATTAGCGGCAATGACCCCGCCAAGGAGGCCGAGTCGCTCACCAGGCTTATCGATGCCGGCGTGGACGGTCTGGTCGTCAATACCTGCGGCGGCAACGACAAGGCAATCGCCGCAGCCGCGGGACGCCTGCCCGTCGTGCTGCTCGACCGCGACGTTGCCGCCGGTGGCATTGATCTGGTGACCTCCAACAACCGTGAGCTAGTCGCCGGCCTGGTAGACGCCTTGGCCGCTGCGGGCAGCGAGCGTCTGTGCCTGCTCACCGAGGCAAGCGACGACAGCCCCGTGCGTCGCGAGCGCGCCGAGGCCTTTGCCGACGAGCTCTCGCGCCGCGGCCTGGCAGGCGAGGTCGTTACCCTGGCCGATGGCGGTGTCGAGGGCGTCAATCGCCTGGACGAGGCCATCCGCGAGTACGCGGGCAAAAAGCTCGGCCTCATTGCCGTCAACGGCTTGGTCTTTCTGCGTCTGACCGAGGCACTGGCGCAACTCGGCCCCTCGCTACCGGCGGGTCTCAAGATTGCGACGTTTGACGATTACCCCTGGAACCACGTGCTCTTTGGCGGCGTGACCACGGCCGCGCAGGATACCCTCACCATCGCCGAGCGCGTGGTCGAACGCCTGTCCGAGCGCATCGACGTCGTTACCACTACGGTGGGCGACGCCGCAAAGCTCGCCCCCAAGCGCATCGAGGTCCCCGGCCACATCGAACACCGCGCTTCGACCTCGCGCTAGTCTCTTGGCCTCACGGCCCTGTTCGCGCACGTTTTTTGGGCGCTTGATACGCTTTAACCCTGCGGAAACATTTTTCTGCGATAGTATCTGCGATATAGACCAGTCGAAACCCGCCCGAAAGAAAGGGGAGCGACATGAACCAGCAGAACATCGATTACGTACTCCGCTCCGTAGAGCAGCGTGACATCCGCTTTGTGCGTCTGTGGTTTGTCGACATTCTCGGCCGCCTCAAGAACTTTGCCATTAGCCCCGAGGACCTCGAGGTCGCTTTTGAGGAGGGTATTGGCTTTGACGGCTCCGCCATCGAGGGCTTTGCCACGCCCGAGGAAGCCGACATGCTGGCGTTCCCCGATGCTTCGACATTCCAGATCCTGCCGTGGCGCCCGAGCCACAACGGCGTAGCCCGCGTGTTCTGCGATGTGTGCACTCCCGATCGCAAGCCGTTTGCCGGCGACCCGCGCGATGCCCTGCGCCGCATGTTCCGCAAGGCCGAGAAGGCTGGCTATCTGCTCAACGTGGGTGCCGAACTGGAGTATTACTACTTCCCCGACGAGCACACCCCCGAGCCGCTCGACAACGTGGGCTACTTCGATCTTTCGGTGAGCGATGCCGCCCGCGACCTGCGTCGCAACACGGTCCTCACGCTCGAGAAGATGTCCGTGCCCGTGGAGTACACCTTCCACGCCGCCGGCCGCTCGCAGCACGGTATGAGCCTGCGCCATGCCGAGGCCCTGAGTATGTCCGACGCCATCACCACGGCCAAGCTCATCATTAAGCAGCAGGCCTACGAGAGCGGTTGCCACGCCTCCTTTATGCCCAAGCCGTTGGCGGGCGAGGACGGCAGCGCTATGTTCCTGTGCCAGTCGCTATTCGACCACGACGGCAACAACGTGTTTTGGGGCGAGGACGACGAGAAGTACCATCTCTCCGACGTCGCCAAGCACTATATGGCCGGCATTCTGGCGCATGCCCGCGAGATCAGCGCCATCACCAACCCCACGGTCAACTCGTACAAGCGCATCACCACGGGCGGCGACTCCGTGCCGCAGTACGCTACGTGGGGCCTGCGCAACCGCGCGAGCATGGTCCGCATCCCGGTCTACAAGCCCGGCAAGCAGCTGTCCACGCGCATTGAGCTTCGTAGCCCCGACCCCATGGCCAACCCGTACCTGGTCAACGCCGTCACGCTGGCGGCTGGTCTGGACGGCATCGAGCGCAAGCTGGAACTCCCGCCCGAGGCAACGGCCGAGACGCTCAAGCTTACCGACCGTCAGATGGTCGAGGCCGGCTACGCGCCGCTGCCGCGCTCGCTCAAAGAGGCGCTCGACGTGTTTGAGGACTCGCAGTTTATGAAGGATGCCCTCGGCGAGCACATCCACAGCTTCTTCCTCAAAAAGAAGCGCGACGAGTGGCATAAGTTTGAGTCTACGATCACCGAGTGGGAGATCAAGCACTACCTGGCGAACTCCTAATCGCGCTGGCTTGTTCCAGTACGATTGAGCTCATTTCTTTGGAGGCCGATATGTCCGAAAAGAGTGCCCTGTTCATGGCGCGCACGACGCGCTTCCACGAGTTTGCCCGCAGCTTGACGACCACCCTGGGTGTCGAGGTGAGCCTGGCAACCCCCGATTCGCCGACTGCGGCGCACGACTTTGACCTGCTGATCCTCGACTCCGACGGCATCCGCAGCGACCGCATCGATCAGATTGCCAAGTGGCTTGACGATCGCGGCGGCGTCCCTATGCTGGTGATCGTTGACGACGAGGCGCTCGGTACCTTGCGCCTGCCGAATCACGCGCATGCCGACTTTGTGTGCCCCACGGCGACTCCCAACGAGCTCAAGGCTCGCGCGCAGCGCCTGATGGGCGAGGAGGAGACCGTCACCGCCGACGATGTGCTCAACATCGATAACCTCGAGATCAACCTGGCTACCTACCAGGTGACGCTCGATAACGAGCCCATCGACCTGACGCTGATGGAGTACTCGCTGCTGAGCTTTTTGGCGACGCACCCCAACCGCGCCTACAGCCGCGAGGTGCTGCTGCACCGCGTGTGGGGCTTTGAGTATTGCGGCGGCACGCGCACCGTCGACGTGCACATTCGACGCATCCGCTCCAAGGTGGGTCCGCAGATCGCGGCACACATCACCACCGTCCGCGGCGTGGGCTATCTGTTTAAGGACTAGATTTCCACCACAAAGGGGACAGGCACCTTTGTGGTGGTTTTGCCGCAGGTGCGGGTTCCCTTCGAGTTTGCAGCAGAACTTAAGCCTTCCTAAAAGATTGCGTTCTCGTACACGTACGCCTGCATATTGGGGTACAACTCAACGTGAACAATGATGGCCCGCCACGTGTTTGGCGGGCCTTTGGTTATTTGACGAAAGGATCGCAGCCATGAGCGAGAACGATTCCCAGCGTCCCCAGGATGCGGGCAACGCCGGCGAGACTCAGCAGCAGCCGCGCGTGCAGGTGGAGTCGACGCCTGCCGACAGCAACATTCCCTACGTGCAGGCCTACGATACGCAGACCGGCAAGCCGCTGGGCGGCCAACAGGTCGTGAACAAGCACACGGTGGTCAAGACCAAGACCAAAAAGCTACCGATCTTTATCACAGCGCTTGCCGGCTGCGCATGTGGTGCCCTGCTGGTCATCGCGCTCATTATGAGTGGCACGCTCGATATCGGTGGCGGCAAGAATGCCGTGACGGCGGGTGCTTCGGGTTCGTCGACGCAAAAGATCACCATTGACTCCGAGGACACCACGCTGGCCGAGGCCGTTTCTGCCAAGGCGCTGCCCTCCGTGGTTTCCATTACCGCCACTTCGAGCGGCGGCCAGAATGGCTCGCTTTCGCAGTCTGCCGACGAGTCGGATAGCTCGGGTAGCGTCGGTTCGGGCGTAGTGCTCGATACCGAGGGCCACATCCTCACCAACAACCATGTGGTCGATGGCTATGACCAGTACGTGGTGACCATGGATGACGGCACTACGTACGAGGCCGAGTTCGTGGGCAACGATGCCTCGAGCGACCTGGCCGTCATCAAGCTCAAGGACGCCGACGCCTCCAAGCTCACCCCGATCGAGATCGGCGATTCCTCCAAGCTCAACGTGGGCGAGTGGGTCATGGCGATCGGCTCGCCGTTCGGCAACGAGCAGTCTGTCTCCACGGGCATTGTGTCGGCGCTGTATCGCTCAACGGCCATGAGCTCTACCAACGGTAACACCATCTATGCCAACATGATCCAGACCGATGCCGCCATCAACCCGGGCAACTCCGGCGGTGCGCTCGTCAACGACAACGGTGAGCTTGTGGGTATCAACTCGCTTATCGAGAGCTACTCGGGCTCCAGCTCGGGCGTGGGTTTTGCCATTCCGGTTAACTACGCCAAGAACATTGCCGACCAGATCATCGACGGTAAGACGCCGGTGCATCCGTACATGGGCGCTACGCTTTCGAGCGTCAATGCGCTTAACGCCCGCACCAACAAGTTGAGCACCGATAGCGGCGCGTATGTGGCGAGCGTCGTTGAGGATGGTCCTGCCGCCAAGGCCGGCATTCAGGAGGGCGACGTCATCACCAAGCTGGGCGACGATGAGATTTCGAGCGCCGACGGCCTGATCATCGCGCTGCGCAGCCACGAGGTGGGCGAGAAGGTCGAGATCACGCTCATGCGCGGCAAGGAAGAGAAGAAGGTCACGGTTGAGCTGGGCTCCGACGAGGAGCTGCAGAACCAGCAGCAGAACGACAGCGCGACCGATACCGGCAACGGCGGTATTACCGACGAGCAGCTGCGCCAGTATCTGGAGGAGCTGCTTGGCCAGCAGGGCCAGGGTCAGGGTCAAGGCTACGGTCAGGGTTACTAGCGAGCCGTTTCGCACATATCGAGGCCAGAGGGGGGCTGTCCCGCCAACGCGGGGCAGCCCCCTCTTTTCGTACCGATCCCTTGGGGACGGAGGAAAACGGATCACTTGTGGCTGGCAAGAGGCCTGGTTCGTAATGGTCTGGACAGTTAGTTCAGATACGTATAAATCTGGGGCAGCTTAGGATGCGTTTTGAGCAATTATTTGATTGGAATGGGGCTCGAATGGGCGTTTGGGAGGGAGAGCGGGACGTTTACATGGTCTCGAGGAGCCCAAATTAGTTGAAACAGGGGTGTTCGTGCCTGATTCAGCTCTAGGATTTATACGTATCTGAACTAACTGTCCACCCCGGTCTGGTGGCTGCCGATTCGGTGCGGTTCGAAAGGGCTATTCGGCCCCATGGTGACCGGTGGTACTCTTGTATCCGTTTGAAATCGAGCGAAGGAGTGCCGCTATGGAGCAATCGAGCCTGTTTGGTGACGGCGTGGACATCGATACCGAAACGCCCACGACCGCGGAAGCCACCGCACCGACCGATGCCCGTGCCCAGGCGGCAGCGCGTGCGGCCGAGCTGCGCCACGAGCTCGACTACCACGCCTATCGCTACTACATGCTCGATGCGCCCGAGATCACGGACGCCGCCTTTGACAAAATGCTCGTTGAGTTGCAGGAAATCGAGGCGACCTACCCCGACCTGGTGACGCCCGACAGCTACACCCAGCGCGTGGGCGGCTACGTGAGCGAGCAGTTTATGCCGGTCGCGCACATGGCGCGCATGTATTCCATGGACGATGCCATGGATCTGGACGAGCTCGACGCGTGGCTCCAGCGCACTGAGGATGCGCTCGGCGCTGGTAGCGTCACCTATACCTGCGAGCTCAAGATTGACGGCCTGGGCGTGGCCCTTACCTACCAAAACGGCACCTTCGTACGCGCAGCCACACGCGGCGATGGCACCACGGGCGAGGACGTATCGCTCAACGTGCGCACCATCAAGGATGTGCCCATGCACCTGTCCGAGCCGGCGCTCGCCCACATGGGCGCCGACCGCGAGCGCACTATTGAGGTACGCGGCGAGGTCTACATGCCTAAGGGCAGCTTTGTGCGCCTGAACGACGAGGCCGATGCCGAGGGCCGCGACCCCTTCGCCAACCCGCGCAACGCCGCCGCCGGCAGCCTACGTCAGAAGGATCCCAAGGTCACGGCGCGCCGCGACCTTGCCACCTTTATCTATGCCATTGCTGATACCGACCCGCTGCACGTCCACAGTCAGCGCGAGTTCCTCGATTGGCTGCGTAGCGCCGGCTTTAGCGTCAACCCCAACGTTGCCCGTTGCGCCACGCCGGCCGAGGTCCACGAGTTCTGCGCCCAGGCGCTCGAGCACCGCGGCGACTTGGACTACGACATCGACGGCGTGGTCGTAAAGGTGGACAGCTTCCAACAGCAGCTCGACCTGGGCTTTACCGCCCGCGCGCCACGCTGGGCCATTGCCTTTAAGTTCCCGCCCGAGGAAAAACAGACCATCCTGCGCGAGATTCGCATCCAGGTGGGCCGCACCGGTGTGCTTACGCCGGTCGCCGAGTTCGACCCGGTGACGGTCGCCGGCTCCACCATCGCGCGCGCCACGCTGCACAACATTGACGAGATCCGCCGCAAAAACGTGCGCGAGGGTGACACCATCATCGTGCACAAGGCGGGCGACGTGATTCCCGAGGTCGTGGGCCCGGTGCTCGACAAGCGCCCGGCCGATTCGGTCGACTGGCACATGCCCGAGGTCTGCCCCGTGTGCGGCAGCCCCGTGGTCCACGAGGACGGCGAGGTCGCCTACCGCTGCGTCTCCATCGACTGCCCCGCGCAGCTCAAGGAGCGCCTGCTTCACTGGGTGAGCCGCGGCTGCATGGACGTCGACGGCCTGGGCGATGAGATCGTCGACAAGATGATCGCCGCCGGCCTGATCCACGACGTCGCAGATTTCTACCAGCTCACGGTCGACGACATCGCCGGACTGGACACGGGGCGCATCTATGCCAGCTCCAACAGCAAAAAGGGCGTCAAGAAGGGTGACCCCATTCCGGTAGGCCTCAAGACGGCCGAGAAAATCATCGCCGAGCTCAACAAGTCCAAGAGCCAGCCGCTCGGTCGCGTGCTGTTTGCCCTGGGTATCCGCCACGTGGGCAAGAGCGTGGGCGAGGTCATCGCCGAGCGATTCCTGTCGATTGACAAGCTCGTCTTGGCGAGTGAAGAGGACATCGCCGAGTGCGAGGGCATCGGTCCTAAGATTGCGGCGAGCGTCAAGCAGTTCCTGGCCGTGCCCGAGAACCTTGCCGTGCTGGAGCGCCTGCGCCAGGCGGGCCTGTCGCTCGAGGTCGATTTGAGCGCCGCGCACGCGCAAGCCGCAGCCGACGCTGGCGTGGCAGGCGAGCTCGCCGACGCACAGCCACTTGCGGGTCTGACCTTCGTGCTGACAGGCACGCTCGTCAACCGCACCCGCGACGAGGCGGGCGCGGCGCTCAAGGTACTCGGCGCCAAGGTTTCGGGCAGTGTGTCAAAGAAGACGAGCTACCTGGTCGCCGGCCCCAAGGCAGGCTCCAAGCTCACCAAGGCCGAGCAGCTGGGTGTACCCGTGCTGGATGAGGACGCACTCGAGCAGATCTTGGCGACTGGTCAGGTGCCCCAGACTTAGCGCATCGATAGCCAAATTGAAGAACCGCCCGGAAAGCATGATGCCTTCCGGGCGGTTCTTATTTGGACGGGGCAACCGGTACCGTGATCTGCGTCACGTAGGTTGTGGGGTCGTCGCTGATGATGTCGTCGATGAGGGCGATCTCGCGTTGCCCCGCTACGCTGCCAACTTGTCAAAAGCTCCGCGACGGTTGAGTACGGTAAATGCCACCACGCAAATAATCAGTGACAGAATCGAGCCGCACGGCGAGGCGATACCCATGGGGAACAGCGTGCCGGAATAGGCGTTCGACAGCAGCCACGCGCCCGGCACGCGAATGAGTGCCACAGCCAGCACGTTGTGCGCAAAGCCGATGTAGCTCTTGCCGTATGCAGCGAAAAAGCCGCTAAAGCAAATGTGGATGCCGGCAAAGATTGCATCGAAAATATAACTGTGCATATAGCCGGTACCGGCCGCGACCACCGCGGGGTCCTTGGCAAAAAAGCCAATAAACGCCGGCGCCACCAGCCACATCAGCGCTGTAATCAGGCAGCCGTACACCACCGAGATGGTCATGGCATCCTTGAGCACCTGACGCGCGCGGTCGCCCTTGCCCGCGCCGGCGTTTTGTGCCGTGAGCGCGCTGACGGTAGCGCCCATGGAACTCGGCACGATAAACAAAAAGCTGATCATCTTCTCGACCAGGCCCACGGCGGCGGCGTCGACCAGACCGCGGTGGTTGGCGATGACGGTGATAAACATAAACGCCACCTGGATGCAGCCGTCCTGCACAGCCACGGGCACGCCGATTTTAAGAATGCTGCCGAGCACCTCGGGCTGGGGGCGCAGGTCGCTGCGCTTAACGTGGATGTTTGTGCGACGGCTCTTGAGCCACATGAGCGCGAGGGCAACGCTGGCCGTCTGCGCGGTCACCGTGCCGAGCGCTGCGCCCACGGGGCCGAGCCCCATGTGGCCGATAAACAGAAAATCGAGCGCGATGTTGATGATGCACGCCACGCCGATCACGTACATGGGCGAGCGCGAATCGCCCAGCCCGCGAAAGATGGCCGAAAGAATGTTGTACGCGGCGATAAAGGGAATGCCGATAAAGCAGATACGCAGGTAGGCGGCAGTGCCTTCGACGGCTTCGGCGGGAGTGCCAATGAGCGCCACAATCTGCGGGCACAGTGCGAGCAAGACAGCGGCCAGCACCACCGAGACACCCATAAAGAGCGTGATGGTGTTGCCGATGGCGGTCTCGGCGCGGTCAAAGCGGCGCGAACCCACGGCATGGCCGACGATGACCGTCGTTCCCATGGCCAGGCCCACGAGCGTCACGGTAATGATATAGAGCGTCTGCGCGCCATTGCCCACGGCGGTGATGCCGGCGGCGCCGCTAAACTGCCCCATCATGTACAGGTCGGCCATGCCGTAGAGCATCTGCAAAAAGTACGAGAGCATATAGGGCAGGGCAAAGACCGCGATGGTCTTGAGGACATTGCCGCGTGTGAGGTCGTGTTCCATGGGCGGGGCACTTTCTGGTTTGGTTCGTTTAGCTACCAGTGTAGTGAAAACCCTATAACGATTGTAGAGTCAAGGTTTGTGTCGGCGGCAGGGCGAGAAAGTCACGCTCCGAGTGCGGTCATTTCCAATTGAATACGGGCACGCGCCCTGCAAAGTACGATGCTTTGACCCTCCATGCCCCTTACCTCGCCTCAAACCATCACAACATTCGACGCTTTTTGCCAAAATCGGGAAAAGCATCGAATGTTGTGATGGTTTTTCTACCACTCGACCGGGTGGAATCGCTTTCTTGCGCACGAAGGTGTGCGGATCCGTGGGCAGGGGAATAAGGTTGGTTATCCGACTCCATTGGAGGGCTCATGGACCTGCCGATCGTCCTGTCCCATAAGACTGCCTGGTTGTACCACAACGTGGCGCGCCCGTCCGAGCCGCTCTCGCGAGCAAGCAGCCTATACGATGAGGACTCGCTTGCTAACGAGGCGGAGCCGACCGCGAGCCTGCCCAAATTGGGACTCGATGCCAAGGGGCTGAGGGCTTCAACGGCGGTTGGGATCGTTACTGACTATCTGGTTGCGCTCGGTATTCCACGAGAAGAGCTCGATCATATCGATACGCTCGTCAACTTCGATTTTGAGCGCTCGACGCCGGCTGGATTTAGGTGCCACGTGTTTGGAGCGCCGGTACCTTCAGACCATCTTATCGAGGTGGCAGAAGGCCTTCTGGTGGTTGATGAGCTCATGTGCTTTGTCCAAGCGGGTTCGTGGATGAGCGAACCCGAGCAGCTGGAATATGGTTACGAAATCTGTGCCCGATACCATTTGAATCATCTGTCGACGGACGATTATGTCGAGATGGGGCAGAGGTATACCGCTGCCGATTTGATTGCTTATTGCAATGAGAACCGATCTCGTCAGGGGGCTATACGCGCGGCCGCCGTGCTCAGGCGCGTGCACGATGGCGCGCGGTCGCCCATGGAGACGGCCACCGCAATCCTGGTCGTCGCGAAGCGTTCCCAGGGAGGGCTGGGATACACCAAGATCGAGCTCAACCATCGGGTCGATGTTCCCAACGAGTTCAAGTATCTTGCTAAGGCCGGGTATTTCGAGATCGACGTATATGCGCCTGCGAGCGGTACGGGGATTGAATACAACGGCTCGGATCATCTTGATAAACAGCGCAGTGCGTCTGATGCGGAGCGTATGACCGTACTGAGCGCGCTGGGCTTTAGGATGATTGTCCTCACCGGGACTCAGTTTGCCCATCAGCTGCAATTGCACCGGGCGATGAACGCTATCGCACTTGCTATGGGCATCAAGTGCGACCGAAGCGAGGCATTCCAGAAACGGCAGAATGACCTGCGGGAATTCGTGATTCGCAACTGGAGTGGGGACCTCTAGGGACACTTTGGCCCTTCTGCTGGGTGCTGTGAGCGGACAAACCGTCCCAACATTCGACGTTTTTTGCCAAAATTGGAAAAAGCATCGAATGTTGGGACGGTTTGGGTGCCGAGGATGGGCTTGGATAGTCCGTTTTGCTTGAAGCGACCTGTCCTGTCGTACGGGTGTCGGCGTGATTCTCTCGTGGGGTATTATGTTTTCCGAAGAATAAAACGCCGCGCGAGGGGAGGGCTGCGTGGACGGGCACGTGCAACATGACGGCTTTGGCCGCGATATCAACTACCTGCGCATTGCCGTTACCGACAAGTGCAATTTCCGCTGCATTTACTGCATGCCGGCCGATGGCGTGACGCCCCGCGCGCACGACGAGCTGCTCAGTGCCGAGGAAATCGCCCGCTTTGTGCGCTTGGTAGCGGGGGAGGGCATTCGCCGCGTGCGCCTGACGGGCGGCGAGCCGCTGGTCAGCCGCCGTATCATCCCGCTTATTCGTGACATCCGCGCGATCCCGCAGATCGAGGACATCTCGCTTACCACCAACGGCGCCCTGCTGCCCAAGCTGGCGCCGCTGCTCAAAGATGTGGGGCTTAACCGCGTCAACATTTCGCTCGACACGCTCGACCCTACGCTCTTTGGAAAGATCACGCGCCTGGGTCGGCTCGAGCAGACCATGGCTGGCATCGACGCGGCGCTGGCTTGGGGCTTTGAGCCCGTTAAGGTCAACTGCGTTGTGGTGCGCCGGCTCAACCAGGATGTGGCAGCCCTCGCGCGGCTCACGCTCGACCGCCCCATCCACCTGCGCTTTATCGAATACATGCCTATTGGCGACGAGCACACGAGCTCGCATTGCGCTGTGGACCCTCACGCGCCCACACTCAATCCCGAGCTGTGGGATGCGAGCGATACCGTGCCGAGCGACGAGCTGCGGGCGCGCATCAATGCCGGGGCCGCCGCGGCGGGACTGGGCGAGCTTGAACCGCTCGACATCAACGACGCCCCCGCCGGCGCGGGCCCTGCGCGCTATTGGCACTTTCCGGGCGCGGCGGGAACGGTTGGCTTTATTAGCGCCATGTCCAACCATTTTTGCGCGAATTGCAACCGTCTGCGCCTGACGGCCGATGGCAACGTGCGTCCGTGCCTGTTCAGCGATGCCGAGTATTCGGTGCGCGACGCCCTGCGCCGTGGTGATGATATGCAGGTCCTTTCGATTTGGCGCGATGCCGTGGCCCACAAACCGCAGGAACACGCGATAATTGAGGGCACGCAACGATTTATGTCCCAAATCGGAGGATGATCATATGGCCAAGAGCAGGTACGCCGATGCCACCAAGGCCGCTCGCAGGGCCGCGATGTCTGCCCACAAAGCCACGGCTGCGGCGAATGCTGGCAACGCCGACGCGTCCGCGCAGCCGACTGCCAGCGCTGCCACCGAACCCGCCCGTGACGCCCGTCGCGACGAGCTGACGCACGTGGACGCCAAGGGCGAGGTACGCATGGTCGACGTGTCCGACAAGGCCGAGACCCATCGCATCGCCATCGCCGAGGGCACCATCCTCATGCACCCCGAGACGCAGGCCATGGTGCTGCAGGACCGCGCCAAAAAGGGCGATGTGCTTGCCTGTGCGCGCGTGGCGGGCATCATGGCCATCAAACGCACGAGTGACATCATCCCCATGTGCCATCCATTGCTCATTACCAAGAGCAAGTGCGACATTGCGCCCATCACTCCGGCGGGGACGCCGGCCGAGGACGTGCCCGAGGGCTGGGCGCCGGCGCGCGCGGACGGGCAGGTTGGCTTTCACGTGCTGGTCACAGCCGGCGTGACGGGCAAGACCGGTATTGAGATGGAGGCCCTGACCGGCGCGAGCGCCGCGTGCCTCACGATCTATGACATGTGCAAGGCGGTCGATCGCGGCATGGAGATCGTCGATGTTCGCCTGCTGCACAAGGAGGGCGGCCGCTCGGGCATATGGGACCGCGCCGAGCGCCAGGCCGCTGCTGTTGAGGCTGCCGCCGCAGACGGCAACGCACCCGCAAGCGCACCTGCCGCCATCGCGCCCGCAGCTCCCACTCCGGCCGTCCCCGCGATCGCGTTTATCGGCTACCAAAACTCGGGCAAGACCACGCTCGTCGAGAAGGTTATCGCCGAGCTCACCCGCCGCGGCCTGCGCGTGGGTTCGCTCAAGCATCACGGGCACCACGGCTTTGATATCGACGTGCCCGCTAAGGATACGTGGCGCCATCACCAGGCCGGCTCCAAGCACGTTGGCCTCATCTGCGCCACGCGCTGGGCGGAGTACGCCGACACGCGCGAGGAGGACGAGATGCCCGCGCGTGAGCTGCTGTCGCGCTACAACGATGTCGACGTGGTGATCATCGAGGGCTACAAGACCGAGGGCTTCGACAACATCGTGGTCGCTCGCTCCGGTGTCGACCGTCTGCGCGGCAAGAGCTCGCTCGACCTGGTCGACGGTCACACGCTGGCCCTTGCCTGCAACGAGGCCCTGGCGCGTCAGGCCTTCGACGCCGGCTTTGCGACCCGAGCCATCAACATCAACGACGCCCGAGCCATCTGCGATCTCATCCAAGACCACCTCGGTAGACTTTAGGGACATGCCTTAAAATCTACCAAGTAGTTCATGTTGGGCGGAAAGACGTAAGGAAAGGGCTCGATGCGACCTTAGTTAGGCATACGGATAGATTGAGTTAATGGACGGCGGATGAATGACCGCTGCCCGCTATTCGTATGCAACAAGGAGCCCCCATGCCCGCATCTGTATTTCCAAAATCCCACTCGTCGCTGTCCGCGCAGGCTAAGCACCTGGTGGCAATGCGCTTCCTCATCTACACCGGTTTTCAGACCAGCTACTTTATCGGCGTTATCGGAACACTCACCTATGCGGACGGCGCTTCGGTCATCGCGACATCGCTGGCTGTCCTGTTTATGAATGTATTTGTGATCCTGGGATCCTTTGCGGGTGGCGCGGAGCTCGACGCCTGGGGTCCGCGCCGCCATTTCTTGCTGAGCATCATCGGCGCTCTCGCAACTGGCACGGCAATCATCGCTTTTGGTAGCGCGACCGGCGTCGTCCTGCTCGGCGCGGTGTTTCTGGGCTTTACGATGGGATTCGCCCAGCCCATCGCCACGTCCTATCCGGCCTACCTCACCGACGACCCCGTCGAGCTCAAAGACATCAACTCCGCCATCGCCATGTTCTCAAACGTGAGTATTATCGTTGGCCCCACGCTGGGCGGCTTTGTCGCGGCGGCTGCATCGTCACGCGCGGTGTTCGTGCTCATGATGATCTTTACCGTACTGGCGCTCGTCGTCGGTTGGGGCTTTAAACCGCGGGCAGGCCAGGCAGCCGCGCATGAAGGCAAGCCCGCGATTGGTAACATTGCATCGGACAAAGTCGGACAAAGCCCCGATTCCAGCGCATCCTCCCGTGTCACCTTCGCGACCAGCATCAAGACAGTCTTCACCAACAGCGTCCTCGCCCTGCTGTTCTGCATCATCTTTCTTTCGAACTTTGGCTATGGCGCCTTTGACCCGCTGGAGTCGTTCTTCTACCGCGATGTCCTACGCGTCGGCGTTGAGTGGATGGGCTGGCTCTCGTCGGCCTCGGGCGTGGGCGCGGTGCTGGGTGCTGTGCTCGCGCTCCGCTTGCCGCCGCACCTGGTCAGCCTTAAAACCTTGCTCGTGGCGCTCATGTCCGTGGGCCTGGGAAGTCTGCTCTATGTGGGGACGCCGTACGTGGGCGTGGCCCTCGTCGGCCAGATCGCCCTGGGCATAGCTTGGGGCGTCGTCAATCCGCTCCACAACACCATTGTGCAAACGACGGCTCCGCTCGAGCAGCTCGGCCGCGTGAACTCGGTTATGGGCTTTGGCAACATGTTCGCCGGCGTGGCGCCGCTGGCGATTGCCCCGTGGCTGGCGGCGACATTTGGCGTACAACGGACACTCGTGGGGGCAGGCATGGTTGTGACGGCGGTTCCCGCGGCGCTGCTGCTGGTTGGACGCCGGCATTTTGATCGTGCCGCATGGCAGTAAAGACCATCACAACATTCGGTAAAAATCGCGATTTTGCCGAAAAACGTCGAATGTTGTGATGGTTTGCGCCCTGGGCCAGGCCATCCTGCATCCTGCCACCACAAAGGGGCCAGGCACCTTTGTGGCGGTTTTTGCTTTGACGGGCCGCGCCTGTGCCTTGGTATACCATGTACGCCGTTCGCGAATACGCCCCACACCGCCGCACAACCCAGAAAGGCCCCCATGGACACCACCTTCAGCCACATCAAAGCCGTGTTCTGCGATATCGACGGTACGCTGCTCACGAGCCAGCACACGGTGTCCCCGCGCACCGTGGCGGCGATCCGCGCCCTGCGCGAGTGCGGCGTGCTCTTTGGCCTGTGCACCGGGCGCGACGCCCACGCGACCGAGGCCATGTACGAGCTCTGGGGCATCGAAGGCCTGGTGGACGTGCTCGTGGGCTGCGGTGGCGCCGAGGTCATCGACCGTGCGCACGGCATCAACGAGCTGAGCTACCCGCTGCCGGGCGAGACCATCGCGCGCATCTGCAAGCACATGGCGGGCCTGCCGGCAACGCCCGTCTGCCCCCGAAACGGCGTGCTCTATGTGCCCGAGAGCAATGCGTGCGTCGAGCACCTGTCGCGCGTCGACGGCGTGCCCTACCAGGTGGTCGATTTTGCCGAGTTTTTGCGCGAGCCTCAACCCAAGGTGATGTTTACCATGGCGCCCGAGGCGATGCCGCGGGTGATTGAGCGGGCGTCGACGCTCGTCGACGACACCGTTAAGGCGGCTGCCCTGCAAACCACGCAGCGGCTCTACGAGTTCATGGATCCGCGCGTGTCCAAGACGCGCGGCCTTGTGCGCGTGGCGGAGCTCAACGACATGGAGCTTACGAACATCTGCGTGTTTGGCGATGCCGATAACGACACCTGCATGGTCGCCGACGCGGGCGTGGGCGTGGCCATGGCAAACGGCAGCGACGCCACCCGTGCCGCCGCCGACTTTGTAACCGCGAGTAACGACGAAGACGGCATCGCGATCTTCATCCAGGAGCACCTGCTGTAGCACCGGGGAAGAACACCACAAAGGGGACGGGTGCCTTTGTGGTGGTAGCCCAAGCGCAGTCAAGGGTTTGGGTAGTTTTGCCTATGATGCCGAGATTCTTCTAGTTTCGTGTATATAGATATGCGAACATCATTAATTAGCGGCGCGACATCCGCGCAGATTGCTAATGAGGTAGCCTGTAATATAAGCTAGTGCTACCGCTCACCGCTAAATGCCCACCGTTCACAGCATTATTGCATTTGAGTTAAATGTTGTACAAATAATACGCTGGCGAATAAAAAATAGCAATAGCTAAATTACCAGCAATTTAGTTTTATTTAAGGTTAATAAAAAACAGTCAATTTGAGCAAATGTCAAGAGCGCTGGATTACTGCTACAATAATGTCAGAATCTAGTACATAGATGTTTAAACAAGAAGTACAATACCATTACTAAGCGCGCGCAAATATCGGTTGCGCGTCCAAGCTTGATAGGGAAAGAGCAAGATCGCGGTCTCTTGGGGAGGAGACATCGATGAAAGCGAATTCGGACAAATCTAAGCAGAGTAATAAAGCGACGCGCCGTGTACTGGCAGGCGTTTTGTGCGGAGCCTCCGTGTTGAGCCTGGTACTGTCGCTCGTCATGCCCCCGATCTCGCAGGCCATTGCCAACGATGCCCAGACGGTTTCTACCAAGGCGACCGTTGCAGACGCGGGCGCTTTGGGCGAGGACGCCGGTACAGACGAGAACGTTTTGGGCGAGGAGGCCGGTGCAGGCAATTCCACGGGCAAAGATGCCGAAAACCAGAATAGTGACGAGACCGAGGGCGACGAGCCTGGCGACGATGCCCAGCTTGAGGGACAGCCCGAGGAAGAACAGCAGAACGAGGGCACAACGACTTCGGATGGTGAAACCGTTGCTGCGGTTGCGGAAAACGAGCAGGCTGGAGCGGCTGCCGGGGAAATAGCTAACAAAGAAGAACTTTGCAGTAAACTTCAGGGTGTTCAGGCGGGTAAGTCCGCCAGTTTCAAGCTGATGCAGAACATCGAGTACAACGGCGAAATCAATCTCAATAAGAGCGGTAGCAATATCACCCTTGATCTTAATGGCTGCAAGATAAAGCACTCGGGCGAAAACCAGAACAGGCCGCTTTTCAATGTGAGTAATGGTGCCGAGTTTACAATCAAGGATGATTCTAATCAGGATCCTGAAAAGGTCACTCCCGGTCAGAAGCTGGATGATCAAGGCCAGAAGTTTACTAGCGATTATTATGGCAAGAATGCCACGGTCGACTATGACAAAGATAACATCCCGACCCTGCTCACCTATTACGTAACCAAGTCGTCCGCTAACGATACGGGCACAACGGAAACGCTTGAAACACATGAGGCCAACATCAAGGGTGCAATTGTCTCAACTGCGTCCAAGGGTTCCAAATTGAAGCTCATCAACGTCTACGCGGGCGGCAAGTTTAACCTTCAGGGCGGTACGCTTACGCAGAAAGAGGGCTGCGGCGTCGGCAACCTCATCTATGCCGAGAACGGCTCTACCGTCAACATGAGCGGCGGATACGTTTGCGGCGCTTCTGGCTCGGGTATCGGCGCGGGCATTATGGTTTCCAACGAGCAAGGTAGTGCCTCGACCCTTTATTTGACCGGTGGCGTAATTGTCGGCAACAGCGCTTATAGTGGCGGTGGTGTGTATGCCCGTTATTCCAAGGTCACCATAACTAATGGCGTAATCTCCGGTAATAGCACACTCGGCGAGGGACTCGGTGGCGGCATTATGGCCGAGGGCGGCATCGTGAACGTTTCTGGCGGCTATATCACGAATAATAGAATGGCTCAATTCTGCGGCAAGGATGGCAATGGTGACCACGGTGGCGGCGGACTTGCTGCCAATAACGGCGCCTATGTCACCATTTCCGGTGGCCAGATTACTGGCAATTATTCTGACGAAGCTGGTGGCGGCGTTTACGTTACCAATCTTGGTCGAGGAGATATGGCATGGCTCGACATTACGGGAGGATATATTGCCTCTAACGTGAGCTTCCGATCTGAGGGTGCTGGCATTCGAGTGGGCCAGAGGGTTGACGCGATGATTAACGGCCCTAAAGATAGTAACGGCACTAAAAAAAGTACAGTCTACATCACAAACAATCGCTGCATGTCTCGCTACGACTGGGGCGGCGGCGGCATCTTTGTTCAGGGTGATTCGAAATACGCGGATAACGCAGGCAGGCTGTTTGTATACAACTCGTATATAAGCAGCAATACCGCTGGCGGCTATGGTGGCGGCGTTGCGGTTTGCCCATCGGGTAAGACCTTGGTAACGAACACTGAAGGCACGGCAATCTTTGGCAATAAGTCTGCCGGTAATGAGTATCCTGGCGAAAATTATCCTGATCCTGCTTACGACCCAGCGCACAATACCGGCAATGACAAAGCGCCCCATCTTTCTAAAGGCGGCGACGGTAAGAATCAAGACTATACCGCCTATTTGAAAGATGTTTTTCGTGACAATGGTCATGCCGATTTCTTCCTCGCAGCGCATGATCACACAACGCCGATCGCAGCTGTGACTGGTGAGATGCTTGGTGGTGGAGACGCCCGGTACTCGGGAAGCATCGAACTTGAAAAAGTTATCAACATCCCCGCCAACGGTGCTGTTGGGGTAAAAAAAAGCATCGGCCTGACCTCGGGTGTTATGTCGGGTGTTACGGTCGGGGATAAGGTGGCGATTCAAGCGCGGGGTGCTGCGCAGAATGAAGCGACAACTTTCATCACGGGCAACTATTCCTGGGACCATGGTGGCGGCATCATGTCGAATGGCGACTTGTACCTAGGCGTGCCTGCGGATGCGCACGTCTACCCGAGCCTTAAGCTGAAGGCGACCAAGGCGCTGAACGGCCGCAACCTCAAAGATGGGGAGTTCTCCTTTACGGTCTACCGCAAGGATTCGAATGATCCTTTCGCTAAGGGGACATTCAATCGCGACGCTTGCACTAAGGTAGGAACTGCAAATAATGATGCAAACGGCAACATCACGTTTAACCTTGGCGAGCAGTTTGCAGCGAACGGTACGGCTAACACGATTACATACTATTTGGTTGAAAATGCTGGTACTGATTCCGACATCACGTACGACACGGCCGTGTACGAGATTGTGGTGACGGTCGAGGACCATCAGTCTGTGCTCATGTCTGTTCCGACTCGGGACAATCCGAACTCGACTACAAATCTCATAGTTCATAACTACACGATTAATAGCATGACTGTAACCAGGCACTCCGGTGATTCACCTAGCGATCCGCGTTCTGTGCAGGCAGATTCTGACGGCTATTATTTGGTCGCTGGCTCCAATGGGGAAAAGACCTTCACCAACAAGTACACTCCGTACACCTCCAGCGGCTCTTGGATTCCCAAGGCGACCAAGGTCGTTGAGGGTGGCGAGATGAAGGAGTTTACGCTTCAACTTGCGACCGACAAAGAGTTCACGAAGATCGTTCAGAATAAGTCGACCAAGACCGACGCTGGTAAGTCCCAGACCTTAAGCTTCGACGAGATTAAGTACGAACTAACAGACCTCGAAAAACTCGCGTCCGACTCCACGGGCCGCGGTGCAAGCAAGATCTTTACTTATTATGTTCGCGAGCAGCGGCCAACTACGCCGTTTACGAACTATAAGTACGACCAGTCGGTCTATGAGATTACGGTCAATGCAACTGACAACTCTAACCACCAAATCAACGTCACTGCTACTTACAAGCAGATTCAGGATCGTGACGGCAAACCAGTGACCACCGACAAGGGCCACGAACTCACCGACGAGTCCATCCCCACCTTCACCAACACCTACTCCACCACATTGCCCCTTTCTGGTATGTCGGGCGTCACTCTGACGTACCTTGCCGGCGCGGCGGTGCTTTGCGCTGCTGCGGCCTGGATGCACATTCGTCGCAAGGCGAATGCGAAGGGAGGCGAGCGTCGTGAATAAGAAAGTTTGCTCCTTCCCGATCTTGTTTGCGCTGCTCGCCCTCCTGATCGGCACCTGCGCGGTTGTGTTCCCCGCTTCCGCGCAGGCCGCGCCGGCCTCAACCGGTTCCATCACGGTGAGCGGTACCGTGGCGCGCAGCTACGACGCCTACCAGATCTTTAGCGCCAACGTCGTCGACGGCGAAAGCGACGCCAAGATCGCCACCGACCTTGCCTGGGCAAGCGACGCCGTGCGCGACGCCGCGCTGCCTGTGCTGCACAGCGCCGGCATGCCCAATTCCCAGACCACCGCGCAGGAAGCTGCCGAGTGGCTCAACACCGATTCCCACCTTACGAGCGCGCTGAGCGCACAGCTCGCTCGTTCCCTCCAGAGCTCTGACGCCGAGCCCGTGGCCCTTAACGCGGGCACGGCGGCCGAGCTGCCTTGCGGCTACTGGCTCCCCCTCCTGTCGACGAA
>UQNB01000014.1 GCA_900542235.1 uncultured Collinsella sp. | reverse complement strand
TCCGTACATGTTCGGATGAATATGGGAAGTGTTCGGATGAGGTTGCTAATCAAGGCGCGCCGCACTCAGGTGTGTGGTTTTGATTGCGGGTTGGCAGGAAGATGCATTCCTGCTATCATTCATCGGGTTGCTTCACGGCAACAGGTTTTTATCACGCACGCGCGGCTACTTCATACCGTGGTGCCCGGGCTTTGGTAGCACATGTCCGGGTTGGTTTTGGAGGATGACCCCGCGCGGAGGCAAACCACAGGAGGTTTAACATGGCTACCAAGATTAATATCCGCACCCTGCTCGAGGCCGGCTGCCACTTCGGCCACCAGACCCGTCGCTGGAACCCCAAGATGAAGCCGTTCATCTTCGGTGAGCGCAACGGCATCTACATCCTCGACCTCAAGCAGACCATCCTCGACGCCGACCAGGCCTACACCTTCGTCAAGAACGTCGCCAAGGGTGGCAACGTGCTGTTCGTCGGCACCAAGAAGCAGGCTCAGGAGGCCGTCAAGAACGCTGCTGAGCGCGCCAACATGCCCTACATCAACCAGCGTTGGCTCGGCGGCATGCTGACCAACTTCGTCACCATCCGCTCTCGCATCAACCGCATGGAGGAGCTCGAGGCCATGGTCGAGGACGGCCGCATGGCAGTGCTCCCCAAGAAGGAGCAGACTGTGCTCGGCAAGGAGCTCACCAAGCTCCAGACCAACCTCGGTGGCGCCCGCGACATGAAGGGTCTGCCCCAGGCTCTCTTCGTCATCGACACCAAGCGCGAGGAGAACGCCATCAAGGAGGCCCAGCGCCTGAACATCCCCGTCGTCGCCCTGATCGACACCAACTCCGATCCCGACGAGGTCGAGTACGGCATCCCCTGCAACGATGACGCTATCTCCGCTGTCACCCTTATGTGCGAGCTCATGGCTGACGCCTGCCTCGCTGGCTCCGGCAAGGAGCAGGTCTCCGAGGCCGAGATGGCCGCTGAGCCCAAGGCCGAGTAAATCAGTCTTAGTTAATTCTTTTTCATCTCTTTGAAAGGAACCACAATGGCCCAGATTACCGCCGCTATGGTCAAGCAGCTCCGCGAGATGACCGACTCCCCGATGATGGAGTGCAAGAAGGCTCTCGTCGAGGCTGACGGCGACATGGACGCCGCTGTCGACGTTCTGCGCAAGAACGGCCTTGCCAAGGCTGCCAAGAAGGCTGGCCGTGAGACCAACGAGGGCGCTGTCGCCGCGTTCGTCTCCGAGGATGGCAAGACCGGCGCTCTGCTCGAGCTCTCCTGCGAGACCGACTTCGTTGGCTCCAACGCCAAGTTCACCGGCTTTGCTTCCAAGGTCGCTGAGGTTGTCGCTACCACCGAGCCTGCTGACGTTGACGCTCTGCTCGAGAAGCCGATGGGCGAGGAGACCGTTTCCTCCGAGCTCACCGAGATGATTCACATCATGGGCGAGAACATGAAGATCTCCCGTTTCGCCGCCCGCAAGGCCGAGAACGGCGCGCTCGCTTCTTACATCCACATGGGTGGTAAGATCGGCGTCCTCGTCGAGTTTGCCTTCGAGAAGGCCGAGACCGCTCAGGCTGAGTCCTTCAAGACCTTCGCCCACGACGTTGCCCTTCAGGTTGCCGCCGTCGCCCCGATCTGCGCCACCCGCGATCAGGTTCCGGCCGAGACCGTCGAGCACGAGAAGCAGATCTACATGGCTCAGGCTGCCGAGTCCGGCAAGCCCGAGGCTATCCAGGAGAAGATGGCTGTCGGCCGTCTGGAGAAGTTCTACAAGCAGTCCGTGCTCACCGAGCAGGAGTTCATCAAGGACAGCTCCCTCACCATCAAGAAGTACGCTGAGCAGGTCTCCAAGGAGCTCGGCGACACCATTACCGTCGTTGCCTTTGACCGTCTGGTCCGTGGCGAGTAAATAAGCTCTTGTAGCTGGTAATGAGCAGGCTGTGGGTTTTACTCACAGCCTGCTTTTTCATGGCTCTTCTTAGAGCCTTTGATAGAATGTTGAGAGTTCAATCTAAAGGAGGATCGCTTTGTCCGACATCCGATATAAACGCGTGCTTCTTAAGCTTTCCGGCGAAGCACTGATGGGCGACGGCCACTACGGCATCGACCCCAAGGTTACCGACCATCTTGCCAAACAGGTCAAGGAGCTGCTCGCCGTTGGCCATGAGGTCGGCGTCGTTGTCGGCGGCGGCAATATTTTCCGCGGCATGGCCGGCGCTGCCGGTGGCATGGAGCGTGCTCAGGCCGACTACATGGGCATGCTCGCGACCGTTATGAACGCGCTCGCCCTGCAGGATGCCTTCGAGCACAACGATGTTCCCTGCCGCGTGATGAGCGCTATCCAGATGAACGAGATCTGCGAGCCCTATATTCGCCGTCGCGCTATCAACCATCTGTCCAAGGGCAACGTTGTTATCTTTGCTGCCGGCTCGGGCAATCCGTACTTTACGACCGACACCGCTGCGGCCCTTCGCGCCTGCGAGATCGGTGCCGAGATTCTGATCAAGGCCACCAAGGTCGACGGCATCTATGACAAGGATCCCGTCAAGTGCGCCGACGCTGTCCGCTTTGACAAGATCACCTACCATGAGGTGCTCGTCCGCGGCCTGCAGGTTATGGATTCCACGGCTACGGCTCTGTGCCAGGATAACCGTATGCCGATTTTGGTCCTCAACATCGATGGCGAGGACACCGTCAAGCGCGCGCTCGCGGGTGAGCCCGTCGGCACGCTCGTCTATCAGGAGGATTAAGCATGGCAGAGAACATCACCGCCCATATGGACAAGTCGCTCGAGTCCCTCAAGCATAATTTCTCTAAGGTCCGTACCGGCCGCGCCAACGCCAACATTCTGTCCGACATCACCGTCGATTATTACGGTGTTCCCACGCCGGTCACGCAGGTTGCCGCCGTCAAGACCCCCGAGGCCCACATGCTGCTCATCGAACCGTGGGACAAGGCGCTTATCAACGCCATCGTAAAGGCCATCGGCGCCTCCGATCTGGGTATTACCCCCAACTCCGATGGCACCGTCGTTCGTCTGCCGTTCCCGGCTCCCACCGAGGAGCGCCGTCGCGAGCTCGTCAAGGAGTGCCGCGAGTACGCCGAGCAGGCCAAGGTGTCTATCCGTAACATCCGTCGCGACTTCAACAACAAGCTCGAGCGCGATGAGGAGCTCACCGAGGACGATGTCCGTCGCGAACAGGCCAAGGTCCAGAAGCACACCGATGAGTATGTCGCCAAGGTTGAGGAGCTTCTGAAGGAAAAAGAAGCCGAGGTCATGGAGATCTAAGGTGCAATACGACGAGCATAAACTGGTCGAGTACTTTGCCGACGCCCCTGCGGGCGTCGGTTTTTCCGACCTTGACCTCAATAACATTCCGCACCATATCTCGTGCATCATGGACGGCAACGGTCGTTGGGCCACGTCGCGCGGTCTTGCACGCACTGAGGGCCACAAGGCGGGTATCGTCTCCCTTCGCGAGATCATTACTGCCTGCGTGCGTCTGGGCGTCGACGTGCTTTCTGCCTATGCGTTTTCTACCGAAAACTGGAACCGCCCGCAGCATGAGGTCAACGTCTTGATGCATCTGTTTGCCAAGACGTTTATCGACGAGCTGCCGCTTCTGAAGCGCGAAAACGTGCGTGTTGTCTTTTTGGGTGATATTTCAGCGCTGCCCAAGAAGACTCGCGACGTTTTTGAACGCGGTCTAGCCGAGTGCGCCAATCACACCGGTATGACGCTGGCGCTTGCCGTCAACTACGGCGCGCGTGCCGAGATTACCCGCGCTGTCCGTCAGATCGCATTCGACGCTGCCGCCGGTAAGATCGATCCTGCCGCGATTGATGACGACATGGTGGCTTCCCACCTCTATACCGCCGGTCTTCCCGATCCTGAGCTTGTGATTCGCACCTCTGGTGAGCTGCGTCTTTCGAACTATCTGCTGTGGCAGGTGGCTTATTCCGAGTTCTACGTCACCAATACCTATTGGCCAGACTTTGATCGTTGGGGCCTTGTCGACGCCATTTTGGCCTATCAGGGCCGTGACCGTAGGTTTGGTGGACTGAGCAAGACCGAGGAGGCTTAATCGTGTCCGATCGTCCCAAGGCATCTGCTCCCAAGACGCCAGTTTCCGCGGCGCCTGCGCGCAAAGCTGCCGCTGCGGGAGCGCCTGCAGCAAAGAACGGCACCGGTTCGTGGCTGGCTGGCTTTATCACCCGCGCCGCCGCCGGTATCGTCTACGCCGTTGTCTTTATCCTGTGCCTGGTTTTGGGTATCGTCCCCACGGCCATCTTTGTTTCTGTCATGAGCGGTCTGTGCTGCTATGAGTTTTTCCGTATGACGAGGCTCGATGGCAAGATGGCTAACGAGCGCATGGGTATCGCTGCCGCCGTACTCTTTCCGCTTTCGGCGTTGGGCGATTCGATGTTGCTGAATGCCCTGCTTTTTGCCCTGATGCTCGCTGTGGGCATTTGGTATGTCTGGTCGCCGCGTACCCGTATCTCTGATGTGGCCGTGACGCTCATGGGTCCCATCTACACTGGCTTTATGCTGTCGGCTATCGTGTTGCTGCGCGATGCCGTGCCCGGTTTTGCCGGCGCCCTGCTTTCGGTGGGCGTTTGCGCGTCCCTTTGGGTCTCCGATTCGTTTGCCTACATCGTGGGCAGCCGTATTGGCAAGCACAAGATGGTTCCCAAGATCTCTCCCAAAAAGAGCTGGGAGGGGTTTGTTGGCGGCATCTTGGGCTCGGTTTTGATTTGGCTCATCCTGTGGGCGACGCATTTCTACAAGCTCAGCCTGCCCTATGCGCTGCTGTGCGGCGTGGTCGTGTCCATTCTGGGCGTTATCGGCGACCTTATCGAGTCGCGCATCAAGCGCGGTGTGGGAGTCAAGGATTCCGGTAACCTTATCCCGGGCCACGGCGGCATGCTCGATCGTAGCGATTCGCTTATCTTCGGCTGCATCACCGCGCAGCTGATGCTGATGATCGGAGGCGTGCTGTAATGTCATTCCAGACGACGTATGGCCCCGACGGACGCCTCCGTGTTGCCATCTTGGGTTGTACGGGGTCTATCGGCACCCAGGCGCTCGATGTGTGCCGTCAGCATGCCGATCGACTGCAGGTGACGGCGCTGTCCGTTAACTCCAGTACCTCCGAGCTTGTTGCCGCTGCCCGCGAGTTCTCGGTTTCGGCGGTTGCCGTGGCCGATGTCGCTCATGGCGATGACGCCGTGCTGCAGGAGTTGCCCGAGGGAACGAAGCTCGGCGTTGGCGCGCAGGCGGTTTGCGAGCTCGCGCGTCGCGACGATGTCGACTGCGTGCTCGTCGCTATTGTGGGTGCCGCCGGTCTGGAGGCGAGCCATGCGGCCTTGACCTCGAATAAGCGTCTTGCCCTTGCCAACAAGGAGTCCCTCGTCGTCGGTGGCGACTTGCTTATGCCGTTGGCACAACCGGGCCAGCTAATTCCAGTCGACTCTGAGCACTCCGCCATCTACCAGTGCTATCTGGGGGAGAACCCACGCGAGGCTCATTGTATTTGGCTCACCTGCTCGGGCGGTCCGTTCTTTGGCCGCACGCGCGGCGATCTCGACCGCGTGACGCGTGCCGATGCCCTCGCACATCCCACGTGGGCCATGGGTGCCAAGATCACCATCGACTCCGCCACCCTCATGAACAAGGGCCTGGAGCGCATTGAGGCCATGCATCTGTTCAACTGCGACCTCGATTTCATTAACGTGGTCGTGCAGCGTCAGTCCAAGATTCACTCTATGGTCGAGTTCGCCGACGGCTCTGTGATGGCGCATCTCGGTGCTTCCGACATGCGTATTCCCATTCAGTTCGCGTTCTCGTATCCCGAGCGTTGGGATACCCCGGCGCCTCGTATCGATTTTCGCGAGCTGGGGCAGCTCACGTTTGATGCTGCCGACATGGATACCTTCCGCTGTCTGGCGCTGGCCGAGCGTGCCGGCAAGACGGGTGGCACCATGCCGTGCGTGCTCAATGCCGCCAACGAGGTCGCCGTCGATGCCTTCCTGCACGATGGCTGCAGCTTTACTGATATCGATCGCATTGTGGAATCTTGCATGGATGCCCACGATATGCAGGCGGTCGATTCGTTTGAGCAGCTTCGCGACATCGATGCGTGGGCGCGTGAAAAAGCTGCGCAGGTGCTCGCCGCAACCCGTTCCTAACCCATAAGGATTGCTTTTTCGTTTTATGGATACTGTTCTGAGCGTTCTTTCATCGGTCTTTTGGGGCCTGCTGATGCTTTCCGTCCTCGTGTTTTTGCACGAGGGCGGCCACTTTTTGGCGGCGCGTGCCTGCGGCGTCCGTGTGACCGAGTTCTTTTTGGGCCTGCCGTGCCGCTTTGACATCCATTACACGTCGCGTCGCATTGGAACCAAGTTTGGCGTGACCCCGCTGCTGCTGGGTGGCTACGCTGCCATCTGCGGTATGGATCCGACCGATGTCTCGTGCGCCGATCGCGTGCTCGCGGCTATCTACCGTCATGGTCGCGTGACCGTGGCCGACCTTGCTGTCGAGCTCGAGCTTTCCGAGGAGGATGTGCTCGAGGCATGCGCCTTGCTCTTGGGTTGGGGCTCCATCGCGCCCTGGTATGAGGAAGGGGAGAAACCCTCGCCGAGCTACTATCCCACCAAGTATCAGACGCTGCCGCGAGACGCGGCGGGCTATACCACCTTTGACGGCCGCCGTTTCGATCGCGAACATTCAACTGCCGAGGGCGATGTGTGGGAGCTGCCGTGCGGCGAGGCCGAGTTCCTTGCGCAAGAACGTTCGCACACCTATCTTGGCCAGGGCTTTCTCAAGCGTGCCTCTATGCTGCTCGCGGGCATTCTCGTCAATATTCTGACGGGCTTTTTACTGCTTATGAGCATCTATTCCATTGCGGGTGTCACCGTGCCGATCGATACCAACGTGATCGGTCAGGTTGACGATGGGTCTATTGCCGCCAAGGCGGGTATCGAGTCCGGTGATGCGATCCTTTCGGTCGACGGCGTCTCATGTTCCACTTGGATGGACGTCTACGATGCCATCGGCAAGGCCGCCGGTAAGGACGATATCGCTATTGAGTATGAGCGCGATGGCAAGCAGTGCTCGACCTCGGTCGCACTCAAAGAGGGCGAACGTCTGGGCGTTTATGCCTCTACGCAGGTGGTCCGTTTGGACCCAATCACCTCGGCGCGCCTCTCCTTTTCGTATGTTGCGCAGACAGCGGAGGGCGTGATGCGCCTGCTCCAGCCGCAGCATACGATGGAGATCCTCGATCAGTCCTCTTCGATCGTGGGTATTAGCGTCATGTCTTCGCAGGCAGCTGCTGCCGGTCCCATCACGTTCTTGTCGTTTGCCGCGCTCATTTCGTTCTCACTGGGCTTTATGAACTTGCTGCCTATCCCGCCGCTCGACGGCGGCAAGCTGCTAATTGAGATCATTCAAAAGATTGCGGGACGCGAGCTTCCGCTCAAGGTCCAGACGATTGTGAGCTATGTGGGCATCGCGCTCTTTGCGCTGCTGTTTGTCTATATGCTTCGTTCCGACATCCTTCGATTTATTCTGTAGGGGAGTGTTTGGATTGTCTTTATCCCATCCTTTGCCGCGCGAGCTGACGCGCCCCGTGCATGTGGGCGGCGTGCAGATCGGCGGCGGCGCGCCGGTCGTGGTTCAGTCCATGACCTGCACTGATACCGCCGATGCCCAGGCAACGCTTGGGCAGGTTCGCGCGTTGGCGCAGGCGGGCTGCGATATCGTGCGCGTGAGTGTACCCACCGAGGCCGCGCTCGAGGGCTTTCGTACTATCTGTGCTGAGTCCCCGGTGCCGATCGTCGCCGATATTCACTTTAACCATAAGCTCGCCATCGGCGCCGTCGAGGCTGGTGCCGCCAAGCTGCGCATCAATCCCGGCAATATCGGTGATTGGGCTAAGGTCGATGCCGTCATCGACGCCGCCGGCGCTGCGGGCTGTGCGATTCGCATCGGTGTCAACGCCGGTTCACTCGAGCAGGATATCGCCGAGCGCGATGACCTCACGCAGCCCGAAAAGCTCGTGATGTCGAGCGAGCGTTTCGTCAAGCACTTTGAGGACCGCGGATTTACGAACATTGTGCTTTCGGCTAAGGCCCATAGCGTGCAAACGACGCTCGATACCTATCGAGCCCTGTCGCGTGAGATTCCCCACGTTCCGCTTCACCTGGGCGTAACCGAGGCGGGTACCAAACTCCAGGGCACCATCAAGAGCTCTGTAGGCTTGGGTATCTTGCTTTCCGAAGGCATCGGTGACACCATGCGTGTGTCGCTCACGGCCGATCCGGTCGAGGAGCCGCCGGTCGCCTGGGGAATTCTACAGTCGCTGGGCCTGCGTCGCCGTGGTCCCGAGATTGTCTCGTGCCCCACGTGCGCCCGCTGCCAGGTTAACCTCATTCCCATCGCCGAGGAGGTCACCGAGCGGCTTAAGAACTACTCCGCGCCGCTTTCGATCGCCGTGATGGGGTGTGCCGTTAATGGCCCCGGCGAGGCTTCCGACGCCGACCTAGGCGTGGCCTGTGGACGAGGTCAGGGCCTGCTCTTTTCGCATGGCCAGATCATTGGTAAAGTAGCTGAGGATCAAATTGTCGACGCGCTGATGGCCGAGGTCGACAAACTTATTGAGGAGAAGTAAATGACTCGAGCAATGTATATGTCTAAGCTCTATGCGCCGACGCTTAAAGAGGATCCGGCGGACGCCGAGCTCGCCAGCCACCGCCTGCTGCTCCGTGCCGGCATGATCCGCAAAGAGGCCGCCGGTCTGTATTCCTACCTGCCGCTTGCTTGGCGCTCGATCCGCAAGATCGAGAATATCGTGCGAGACGAGATGGACGCTGCCGGCGCCCAGGAGCTTATGATGCCTATCATGGTCGACGCCGAGTTGTGGCGTGAGTCCGGCCGCATCGACGCCTATGGCAAGGAGCTTGTGCGCTTTGACGACCGTCACGGTCGCGAGTTCGTCCTTGGCCCCACGCACGAGGAGACCGTCACGGCCCTGGTGCGCAACGAGCTGCGCTCCTACAAACAGCTGCCCGTCAACCTTTACCACATTCAGGACAAGTTCCGCGACGAGTTCCGTCCCCGCTTTGGCCTGATGCGCGGCCGCGAGTTCATCATGAAGGACGCCTACAGCTTCTCCGCCACGCAGGAGAGTCTGCAGGAGGAGTACGACAAGATGAAGCAGGCCTACGCCAACATCTGCGAGCGCTGCTACATCAAGGCTCTGCCCGTTGTCGCCGACTCCGGCGAGATCGGCGGCGACACCTCCGTCGAGTACATGGCTCTGGCCGAGGCCGGCGAGGCCTCGCTGGTCTACTGCGATGATTGCGGCTTTGCTGCCGACGACGAGGCGGCAAGCACCAAGGTCGTCGTGACTGAGGGCCCCGGTGACGGTACGCTTACCAAGGTTGAGACTCCGGGCATGGGCACCATTGAGGCCGTCGCCAAGTTCTTCGGTTTCCCCGAGAACGGTACGCGAAAGTCGCTGGCGCTCATCGACGCCGAGGGCAAGCCGGTCGTGGCCATTGTTCCGGGCGACCACGAGCTCAATGACTGCAAGGCCGAGCATGTCTTTGGCAAGGGCTATCGCATGATGACCGACGAGGAGCTTCAGGCGAACGGCCTGCACAAGGGCTTTATCGGACCGGTCAACCTGCCCGAGGGCATCCGTCTGGTGTGCGACGAGAGCCTGCGCGAGTCCAAGCAGTGGGCCTGCGGTGCCAACGAGGTCGATTATCACTTTACCGGTGCCTGCCCCGAGCGCGATTTTACCGTCGACGAGTGGGCCGACCTTGTCACCGTCGTTGCCGGCGATCCCTGCCCGCACTGCGGCAAGCCGCTCTCTGCTGCCCGTGGCATCGAGGTCTCCCAGGTCTTCCAGCTGGGCACCAAGTATTCCGAGGCCATGGGTGCCACCTTTATGGACGAGGATGGCAAGGAAAAGCCGCTTATCATGGGTTGCTACGGCGTGGGCGTGTCCCGCTCGCTTGCTGCCGTCGTGGAGCAGCACAACGACGAGCACGGTATTGTCTGGCCGGTCTCCGTCGCCCCTTACGAGGTCGCGGTGATTCCGCTCGACCCCAAGAAGGAGGAGTGCGCTACCGTCTGCGAGCAGATTGTTGATGGCCTGTGCGCCGAGGGTATCGAGGTCGTCGTCGACGACCGCGATGAGCGTCCCGGATTTAAGTTTGCCGACAACGATCTTATGGGCTTCCCGTATCAGGTGGTTCTGGGCAAGCGCGGCCTTAAGAACGGCACCGTTGAGCTCAAGGACCGTGCCACGGGCGAGCGCGAGGATGTGGCGATTGACGAGGTCGTCGCCAAGGTTGCCGAGCTGGTGAAGGCTGCCCGCCGTTAATCGACGATTTCGCTTGTAGTTCGATATACGGGACGGCCCCGCATTTCTCCAGATCGGGGGGATGCGGGGCCGTCCTTTTATCTTGCCTGCGTGTTCAATCGCTAAAAGGGAAACCCCGCAGCCCATGTGAGCTGCGGGGTTTCCTTTGTGCCTCCGATGCGAAATAAATCGCTCAGATATTACTGATAATCGACGACGTCGATCCAGTTCTTCAGGAACTCATCGTTCACGTTGCGCTTGCGAGCGAGCTCGGAAGCGGCGACGATGCTCGTCCACTGACGCACGACCTGCATGGGCATGTCGGCGCGGTCGCAGTAGAGCTCCAGGTAGGCCTCGGCCTGGTCTTTGCTGTTGAGGGCAAAGAGCAGGTAGGTGGTAGCAACGTCGGCAGCAGGGGAGCCCTGGGTGGCGTGTGCCCAGTCGCAGACATACAGCTGGCCGTCGTCGCCGACGATGACGTTAGAGGGGTTGAAGTCGCCGTGGCAGACCTTGAACTCCTTAGTCATGCCGTCCAGACGCTCCTGAAGGTTGTAGCGCGTGGTGGCATTGAGCTGATCAAGGCTGTCGATCATGCGGGCGAACTTGTCGCGCTGACGGTTGAGCAGCGGGGAGGTGTAGCCGTGGATCTCGATCTGGAGGTCGACGAACATCTCGAGGTACTCACCAAAGCGCTGGGGCTCGGCAGTCATCTTCTCGGCAAGGGTGGTGCCCGGAACCTTCTCGGTCACGAGCGCCCAGCCGTTGGCGTTCTCGAGCTGGGAAACCTCGAGCGCCTTGGGGCTGCGGATGCCGCACTCATTGATGCGGGCAAGATTCAAAGCCTCGTTGAACACGTCGGAGACAGGCTTGGTCTCGTTAAAGACCTTGACGATCTTGTCGCCCAGGTCGTAAACGACCTTGTTGCCACGGCGGACGAGCTCGGTCTTGGAATCGGGTAGCAGCATGGTTGCATCCTTTCAACGATGCGATAGAAGCGACGGCGGGGGTGTGTGAAACACCCGTGCACCCCCGCCGTTAAAAACCGTGCTAAAACTAGCAGACGGCGTAGTCCTGGGGCTCGCGGCCGTAGTAGGCGTCCAGGTAGAGCTCCTTGATCTCGCTCATGAGCGGGTAGCGCGGGTTAGCGCCGGTGCACTGGTCGTTGAATGCCTGCTCGGTCATCTCGTCGAGGGTGTCGAGGAAGTACTGCTCGTCAACACCGTAGTCGGCGATGGTCTTCTTGACGCCGATGAAGTCCTTGAGCTCCTCGAGCTTCGTGATGAAGTTCTCGAAGACCTCCTTGTCGTCCTTGCCCTCGATGCCGCAGTACTTGGCCATCTCGGCGTAGTTGTGCAGCGCGTTGGGGTAAGGATACTGGGAGAAGGTACCCATCTTGACGGGAGCCTCGGCGGCGTTGTAGCGCATGACGCGGGTCAGGATGACGGCGTTTGCGAGGCCGTGAGGCAGGTGATGGAAAGCGCCGAGCTTGTGGGCCATGGAGTGGTTGAGGCCCAGGAAGGCGTTGGCGAAGGCCATACCGGCCATGCAGGAGGCGTTGTGCATCTCCTCGCGGGCATGCGGGTCCTTGGCGCCGTTCGTGAAGCTGGAGGGCAGGTTCTCGAAGACGAGCTTAGCAGCGCGCTCGGAGAGGCCCTTGGTGTAGTCGGAAGCCATGATGGAGACGTAGGACTCGATGGCGTGGGTCATGACGTCGATGCCGGAGGCAGCGGTCAGGCCGCGCGGGGCGGTCATGCAGTTGTCGGCGTCGACGATAGCCATGTTGGGGAGCAGCGCGTAGTCGGCGAGCGGCCACTTGATGCCGGTCTCCTTGTCGGTGATGATGGCGAACGGCGTGCACTCGGAACCGGTGCCCGAAGAGGTCGGGACGGCGACGAAGTAGGCCTTCTTGCCCATCTCGGGGAAGGTGAAGATACGCTTGCGGATGTCCATGAAGTCCATGGCCATGTCCTCAAACTTGCACTCGGGGTGCTCGTACATCATCCACATGATCTTGCCGGCGTCCATAGCGGAGCCACCGCCGACGGCGATGATGACGTCCGGCTCAAAGAGAGCCATCTGCTTGGCGCCGCGACGTGCGCACTGCAGCGACGGATCGGGCTCGACGTCGTAGAAGCAGTCGTGGGCGATGCCCATCTCGTCGAGCTTGGCCTCGATGGCGCGGGTGTTGCCATTCTTGAAGAGGAACTGGTCGGTGACGATGAAGGCGCGCTTCTTGCCCATGACGTTGCCAAGCTCGTCGAGGGCGACGGGCGTGGAACCCTTCTTGAAGTAGACCTTCTCGGGAGCGCGGAACCACAGCATGTTCTCACGGCGCTCGGCCACAGTCTTAACGTTGATCAAGTGCTTCACCCCAACGTTCTCGGAGACGGAGTTGCCGCCCCAGGAGCCGCAGCCCAGGGTCAGAGACGGCTTCATGCCAAAGTTGTACAGGTCACCGATGCCGCCGTGCGAGGACGGGGTGTTGATGACGATACGGCAGGCCTTCATGACGTGCTCGAACAGGCTGATCTTCTCGGCCTGGGCAGGGTGCACGTACAGAGAGGCGGTGTGGCCCGGGCCACCGGCGAGCACCAGGTGCTCGGCCTTGTCGACGGCCTCCTGGAAGTCCTTGGCGTGATACATGGCCAGGACCGGGGAGAGCTTCTCGTGGGAGAACTCCTCCTTGGCGGGGTCGGTGGAGGTGACCTCGGCGATCAGGATCTTGGTCTTGGCAGGAACCTCGATGCCGGCGAGCTCGGCGATCTTGGCGGCAGCCATGCCGGGGATGCGGTGATCGAGGGCACCGTTCTTGAACATGGCGGCACGCAGGGCCTCCATCTCGGCACCCTGCTTGACGAAGTAGCAGCCGCGCTTCTGGAACTCGGCCTTAACCTGGTCATAGATGGTGTCGATGACGGTCACGGACTGCTCGGAAGCGCAGATCATGCCGTTGTCGAAGGTCTTGGAGTGGATGATGGAGTTGACGGCGAGCAGCACGTCAGCGGTGTCGTCGATGACGACCGGGGTGTTACCGGCGCCAACGCCCAGGGCGGGCTTGCCCGAGGAGTAGGCGGCCTTGACCATGCCCGGGCCACCGGTGGCGAGGATGATGTCGACGTCGCGCATGACCATGTTGGTCAGCTCGATGGAGGGGACATCGACCCAGCCGATGATGCCCTCGGGGGCGCCGGCCTTGACGGCGGCGTCAAGCACGAGCTTGGCGGCGGTGATGGTGCACTTGGCGGCAGCCGGGTGCGGGGAGATGATGATGGCGTTGCGGGTCTTCAGGCTGATCAGCGTCTTGAAGATCGCGGTGGAGGTGGGGTTGGTCGTCGGGATGACGGCGCCCACGATGCCGATGGGCTCGGCGATCTTGGTGATGCCGTAAGCCTCGTCGCGCTCCAGGACACCACAGGTCTTGGTGTTCTTGTAAGCGTTGTAGATGTACTCTGCGGCGTAGTGGTTCTTGATGACCTTGTCCTCAAGAACGCCGCGGCCGGTCTCCTCGATGGCCATCTTCGCCAACGGGATACGAGCCTTGTTGGCGGCCATGGCGGCCTCATAGAAGATCTTGTCGACCTGCTCCTGCGTGTACGTAGCAAAAAGCGCCTGGGCCTCTCGCATCTGAGCGAGCTTAGCCTCAAGCGCCTCTACGTTGTCCACAATTGCGGGAGTAGTGTTTTCCGGTGACTTTTTCACCATTTGCGTCTCCTTGCGATCGGAGATTTACCCTACAAGATGCATGATAGCAAGAAATAAATCGGTGAACGGTCAGATTCCCGTAAAAGACAAACTAAAACGCTTCAATAAACTGAAACGTTTTAACTAAAACTACTTGCTTGCTCCACCGCCCCGCTCATTGGGGACGGTCTTACATGAGTATTTCAATCGGAAAACGGGAAGAACGGGCCATCTTTTGACAATTGCTATTCGCGGGTCGCGGTTGAGTCGGACGTGCAGGCGGTGCAGCTGCTCGACTATATTCATCTCAATCCCGTGAAAGGGGCGCTCGACTCACTCGAGGCGTACCGCTGGTCAAGCTACAAGGCATACCAGCTGGGCTACGATCCCTTTGACATCTGCAAACACTCATGTAAGTCTGTCCCCAATGAGTGCAAAAAGGCGCCCTCCGTAGGGGAGGACGCCTTTGGTAAGTTCTATGTGAACGCGAGGTCTTTGACCCGGAGAGTCCGAGGTACTTGTTGGTAAGACCTTATTTAGGAGCGCGCAACCTTGCCGGACTTGAGGCAGGTGGAGCAAACGTTCATCTTGCGACGGTTACCATCGACGACGACGTAGACGCGCTGGATGTTGGGGCGGAACTTACGGTTGGTGACGCGGTGAGAGTGGCTGATGGAGCGACCGGCAACGGGGTGCTTACCGCAAACTTCGCAAACTTTGGACATAACTGACCCTCCTTGGGCGACAAACGAACATGTCGCGTTAACAAACAAGCCTGAACTATAGCACAGAAGCAGCTCCCTGTGCGTAATCTACACAGAGATATTCCTCTTTTGGCGATAGTGCTCACGCCACGGCCCTGGACGTAGATCCGATTTGCGTGCAGCAGAGGGGATTATGCCAGCTCGTGCGTGCGTTTTCAAGCTCGTCCCACAAATATATATAGGTTTATGGAGCGCCTGCGCCCGTTTACGGATTGTTCTGTATTTATGCTCGCAATTAAGCTCGAGGTTGGCTACACTATCCCTTGACCATTAAAGGGGTACGAGATACCCACATGGAATTACATAGCTGCCAAAGAGCAGCCCTTCCTGTGGGTGTCTGGTCCGCTTTGAGCGGTCGGGCATCTATTTTTTTGACTGTGTCAGCAGTCAAGACATGTGAGGAAGGAGATCGATGGGCACGACTTCCCCCAAGGCGGTCATCATGGACGAGACCGCCGTCAACCGAGCGATGACCCGCATCGCGCACGAGATTCTCGAGCGCAACGAGGGCTGTGAAGACCTCGCTCTGGTCGGCATCGTCACGCGCGGCGACCTTCTGGCAAAGAAGCTCGCCGAGGAGATCAAGGAGATCGAGGGCGTCGAAGTTCCGCTCGGCAGCCTCGACATCAGCTTCTACCGCGATGACTATGCGACCAATTTCGCTCCCGCGATCCACGCCACCAACATTCCCTTTAGCGTCGACGGCAAGCGCGTCGTGCTGGTGGACGACATCCTGTATACGGGTCGTACCATCCGCGCCGCTCTGGACGCCGTCATGGACCTGGGCCGCCCGAGCCGCATTGAGCTGGCAGTTCTCGTTGACCGCGGTCACCGCGAGCTTCCCATCTCGCCGGACTTTGTCGGCAAGAACGTTCCCTCGTCGCACGAGGAGAACGTGCACCTATATATGAAGGAAGTCGACGGCCGTACCGCTGTCGAGATCAACGACGTCGCGCCGGGCTCCCACGTGGGTTCTGCGCCGCTGGGAGGTGAGTAGTACCGTGGCGTTCAACCATAAGCACCTGATCGACATTACCGAGTACTCCGAAGAGGACATCAAGCTCATCCTCGAGACCGCCAAGGCGTTCTCCGAGGTCAATGAGCGTGCGATAAAGAAGGTCCCCACGCTCAAGGGCAAGACCATCGTCAACATGTTCAACGAGCCCTCGACGCGCACCCGCAGCTCCTTCGAGCTCGCCGAGAAGCGTCTTTCGGCCGATAGCCTCAACTTTGGCGGCTCCTCGACCTCCACGGTCAAGGGCGAGAGCCTCGTCGACACCGTCGAGACCCTTAACGCCTATAAGATCGACTGCATCGTCGTGCGCGACAAGCATGCCGGCGCGCCCTACATCGTCACGCAGAACTCGCCCGCGAGCGTCATCTGCGCCGGCGACGGCAAGCATAACCACCCCACGCAGGCCCTGCTCGACCTGTACACCATTTGGCAGCACAAGGGTGACTTCCACGGTCTGAAGGTCGCCGTCGTCGGCGACATCTCCCACTCCCGTGTCTGCGGCTCGCTGATCCCCGCCCTTAAAATCATGGGCTGCGAGACCTACGCCGTCGCCCCCGGCACGCTGCTGCCGCCGGCGCCCGAGGTCCTGGGCTGCGACCACGTGACGAGCGATCTCGATTCCGTCCTGCCCGAGCTGGACGTCGTCTACATGCTGCGCGTGCAGCAGGAGCGCCTCGAGGGCGCACCGTTCCCCACGATTCGCGAGTACCACAAGCTCTTCGGTCTGACCAAGGACCGCGAGAAGCTCATGAAGCCCGATGCGATCATCTGCCACCCGGGCCCCATCAACCGCGGCGTCGAGTTCGACTCCTATATGGCCGACCACCCGCAACGCTCCGTCATCCTGGAGCAGGTCTACGCTGGCATCTGCGTGCGTATGGCTATCCTGTATCTGCTGCTTGGAGGTGCCGATAATGGCCTTGCTTCTTAAGAATGCCCACGTCGTCGATCCGTCTGTCGAGCTTGACGGTGTCGTCGACGTCCTGATCGACGGTGACAAGATCGCCGAGGTCGGCGAGAACCTCGCTGCCGAGGGAGCCGAGGTCCGCGACCTTTCCGGCAAGTATCTCGTCCCCGGCCTCGTTGATATGCACGTGCATCTGCGCGAGCCTGGCTACGAGGTCAAAGAGGACATCGAGAGTGGCACCCGCGCTGCTGCCAAGGGCGGCTTCACCGGCGTGTGCGCCATGCCCAACACCGATCCCGTCACCGATAACGGCACCGTCGTGGAGTTCGTCAAGTCCCGCGCTGCCGAGGTCGGTCACTGCCGCGTCTATCCGTCGGGCGCCATGACCCGCGGTCTTAAGGGCGAGGCCATGTCCCAGATGGGCGATATGGTCGCCCACGGCGCCGTCGCCTTCACCGACGATGGTCGTGGGGTGCAGGGCGCAGGTATGCTCCGTCGCTGCATGGACTACGGCAAGATGTTCGGCAAGGTCTTTATGAGCCACTGCCAGGACGAGGATCTGGTCGGCCACGGCCAGATCAACGAGGGCAAGGTCTCGACCCGTCTGGCCCTCGAGGGCTGGCCGGCCGCCGGCGAGGAGCTTCAGATCGCTCGCGATATCGAGATCGCCAAGCTGACCGGTGCCAAGCTGCACATCCAGCACATCTCCACCGCTCATGGCCTGGAACTCGTGCGAGCTGGTAAGGCCGCCGGTGTCCAGGTGACTTGCGAGGCTACCCCGCACCACATGTTCCTGACCGAGAACGACCTGGACGAGACCTACAACACCTCGCTCAAGGTCAATCCGCCGCTTCGCACCGACGAGGACGCCGAGGCCATCCGTCAGGGTGTCATCGACGGCACCGTCGACGTTATCGTCACCGATCACGCTCCCCACACCCCGTGGGAGAAGGCCCGCGAGTTCGAGCTTGCGCCCTTTGGCATGATCGGCCTCGAGACCTCGCTGTCGCTTGTGCTTACCGAGCTGGTCAACACGGGCAAGATGAGCATGGCTCGCATGGTCGAGCTCATGGCCATCAAGCCGCGTGAGATCCTGGGGCTCGACCAGGTTCAGGTCAAGGCGGGCTCCGTTGCCGACCTGACCGTGTTCGACCCCTCCGCAACCTGGACGGTTGGCGAGGACGGTTACGAGTCGCGCGCCGAGAACTCCGGTTTTGCCGGCCGCACGCTCACCGGTCGTGCCACCGATGTGTTTGTCGGCGGTAAGCAGACGCTTGCTGACGGCTGCATCTGCTAGCATAGCCTTATCGCTTTTGTGCGCGGCGCCCTTGCGGTGCCGCGCTTTCTATTCGTTTGGACCATGCAACCGCATGGGGGATTGGAGCGTCTATGCCCACACCTTCCACTGCACGCATGCACGACTTCGAGGTCGTCTCGAACCGGGAGATTGCCGACGGCATCTTCTCGCTCGTCATCTCGGCCCCCAATCTTGCAAGTGCGCTCAAGCCCGGTCAGTTTGTGAACATCGCCGTACCCGGCGATGCGTCCTCGCTGCTTCGCGTGCCCCTGAGCTACTACCGCGCCGACGCCGAGGCCGGCACCGTCGAGCTGTGGTACGCCGTCGTGGGCGACGATACCCGTCGTTTGTCCCAGATGGGCCCTGGCTCCACCTCTAACCTGCTGGGCCCCGGTGGCCGCGGCTGGATGGTACCCGAGGGCACCAGGAAGGCGCTGCTCGTTGCGGGCGGCATCGGAGTTCCGCCCGTGCTGTGCCTTGCCGGTATGCTTGCCGAGCAGGGTGTTGATGTGGACGTGTGCTTGGGCTTTGGCACCGCGTCCAAGGCCGTGGGTGTCGATGAGTTCCGCGCGCTGGGCGCCACGGTTAACGTGTGCACCGACGACGGTACGCTGGGTACGCACGGTTTTTGCACCGATCCGGCAGCCGAGCTGCTCGGCGAGGGCGGCTACGACTACGTGGCCAGCTGCGGCCCCGCCGTCATGATGAAGAAAGTCGCCGCCGCTGCCGCCGAGGCCGGTGCGTACTGCGAGGTGTCTCTCGAGCGCATGATGAGCTGCGGCTTTGGCGCCTGCAACACCTGCAATGTCGAGACGGTCGACGGTATGAAGGGCGCCTGCATGTGCGGCCCCGTGTTCGATGCTTCCAAGGTGGTGGTCTTCTAGTGGGTACCGTGAACATGGCCGTCGATTTCGGCGGCGTCAAGATGCAGAACCCCATCAACACCGCAGCCGGCACCTTCGGCTACGGTTGGCAGTTCCAGAATTTCTTCGATGTTTCCCAGCTGGGCGCCATTACCACCAAGGGCTGCGCCGCCGAGCCCTGGCCGGGCAACCCTGCGCCCCGCATGGCCGAGATTCCCGGCGGTATGATCAACTCCGTGGGCCTGCAGAACCCCGGTGTTGCCGCCTTTGCCCGTGAGTCCGGCCCGTGGCTCGAGCAGCTTTCCAAGGACGGCTGCCAGGTCATTTGCCAGGTTGCCGGGCACTCCGTTGATGAGTTTGTGCGCGCGCTCGAGATGTATGTCGAGCTGTGCCCCTGGGCTGCCGGCTACGAGATCAACGTCAGCTGCCCCAACATCGCCGCCGGCGGTGCCGCCATGGGCTCCTCGCCCGAGGGCGCCTCTGCCGTTATGGCTGCTTGCCGCAAGGTGACCGATAAGCCGCTGTTCGTCAAGATGGCTCCGGTTAACGTCGCTGAGATTGCCAAGGCTCTCGAGGCTGCCGGTGCCGACGGCCTTTCGGTCATTAACTCCATCCAGGGCATGGCCATCGACGTTCATACCCGCAAGTCTCGCGTGGCCAAGCCCAAGGGCGGCCTTTCGGGCCCGCTGTGCCACCACATCGCCGTACGCATGGTCTGGGAGGTCGCTCAGGCCGTCGATATCCCCATCAACGGTGTCGGCGGCGTCATGACTGGCGAGGATGCGGCCGAGTTTATCCTGGCCGGCGCCACCTGCGTGTCGGTCGGCATGGCCAACTTCGTCGATCCGTGCGCTTCGCTCAAGATCGCGCACGAGCTCGAGGCCTGGGCGGAGTCTCAGGGCGTGAAGGACATCAACGAGCTGGTAGGTGCTTTCGAATGCTAGAAAACGATGCCCGCGACCGCGTTATCGTCGCCCTCGACTGCGACCGTGAGCGTGCGCTCGAGCTCGCCCACGAGCTTTCTGGTCATGCCGTCTGGCTCAAGGTCGGCATGACGCTCTATTACGCCGAGGGTCCCCAGATCGTCAAGACTTTTAAGGACCTGGGCTTTAAGGTCTTCCTCGACCTCAAGTTCCATGACATTCCGCATCAGGTTCGCGGTGCCGCCCGCTCGGCCTCGCTTGCCGGTGCCGACCTGCTTTCGGTCCACGGCTTGGGTTCGGGCGCTATGCTCGCTGCCTGCCGCGAGGGTGCCGAGGAGGCGCGCGAGGACCGTGCCAAGCTTGTCGCCATCACCGTGCTCACGAGCATGAACCAGGATTCGCTGGCCGAGATCGGCGTCGAGTCGCCCGTGGCCGAGGAGGCCGCCCGCCTGGCGAAGCTTGCCCAGGCCAACGGCATCGACGGTATCGTGTGCTCTCCGATGGAGGCTCACGATATGCGCGAGCTGCTGGGCCCCGATGCCCTCATCGTGACCCCGGGCGTGCGTCCCGTGGGCGCGGCCCTGGGCGATCAGTCCCGTGTTGCCACGCCTTCTCAGGCTATCGAGCGCGGCGCGAGCCATATCGTGGTGGGACGTCCCATCACCGGTGCCGACGATCCGGTTGCCGCCTTTGACGCCATCGTCGCCGAGCTGGTCGAAAACGTCGCGTAAAAGATTCCCCTAAGTCACCACTTTTGGGTCTCATTAGCACAAAATAGCCCCTGTGCCTGCGTAAACTTTCCCATCCTTTGTGTGGAATCGCAGGTCAGGGGCTTAACTTTGGGCGCAGTATATTGCACTTTTTGCGGGTATCGTCTAACCTATGGACCCGCGATTGGGCATTTTGTACGTTCTACGTGCTAAAATGCCAATTATTGAATCAGAAATAACCCAACTATTTGGAGGTACGAATGGCACTCCCTCAGCTTACCGACGAGCAGCGCAAGCAGGCTCTTGAGAAGGCTGCTGCCGCACGTCATGCCCGCGCTGAGCTTCGCGAGCAGATCAAGAAGGGCGAGAAGTCCCTCGAGTCCGTGCTCAACTCCGATGACCCCATCGCTTCCCGCATGAAGGTTTCCACCCTCATCGAGTCTCTCCCTGGTTATGGCAAGGCCAAGGCCGCCAAGATCATGGAGGAGCTCGGTATCTCCGCTACCCGTCGCGTCCAGGGCCTTGGCGTCCGTCAGCGCGAGCAGCTCCTCGAGCAGCTGACCAAATAAGTGAGCGCTCAGGATTCCAAGCTCTTTGTGATTTCTGGACCGTCAGGCGCAGGCAAGGGTACGCTCGTCACTCGTGTGCGCGAGCGCCGCTCGAACCTGGGCCTGACGGTTTCGGCTACCACGCGAGCACCACGCAAAGGTGAGGTCGACGGCGTCAACTACTTTTTTCTGACGCGCGAGGAGTTCGACCGCCGCGTGGCAAACGGTGAGTTTGTTGAGTGGGCCGAGGTCCACGGTAACTGCTACGGTACGTTGGTGAGCGAGGTTCAGTCCAAGCTCGCCTCTGGTTCGTCTCTGATTTTGGAGATCGATGTCCAGGGTGCCCTGCAGGTGAAGGAGCGTTTCCCCGAGGCCGTGTTGATCTTTATCAAGCCGCCTTCGCTTGAGGTGCTCCGCGAGCGTCTAGTCGGTCGCGGTACCGAGACGCCCGAGACAATCGAGCTGCGTATGGCAAACGCCGCCGATGAGCTTGCCCTTGCCGACCGCTACGACGACGTCGTGGTAAATGACGATCTCGACCGCGCGACCGATGAGCTCGTTCGCGTTCTCGATATGCATGAAAGGATCTGAGGTCCGTGTCCGTTGTAAAGCCTTGCATTGACGATCTTCTGGAGAAGACCGATCACAACCGCTTCCTGCTCGCTTCGCTTGCCTCCAAGCGCGCCTGCGACATCAATAGCATGCTGCGTGGCCAGCACAATCGCGTGCTTGCCGTCCAGGATGTCGATGACATCACCATCGGGCTTTCCGGTGCCGATACCATCTCGATGGCTATGGACGAGATTGTCGACGGCGACATCTCTTACGACGAGGCCCGTTACGAGAAGGCGCTCGGCCACAAGGTTGCTGAAGCCTAAATGGCGGCTCGCGTCTGCCTGGTCCACTATCACGAGGTTGGACTGAAGGGTAAGAACCGCGTACATTTTGAGCATATCCTCATGGATAACATCAAGGCGGCCTTGGCCGCCTTTTCCGTGAATGCCGTGTCTCGAATTTCCGGTTATATCCTCGTGACCTTTAACGAGCATCAGGCCGACGAGGCGGCGCGTGTCATTCGCACCGTTCCCGGCGTTGCTCGCGTGTCTTTGGCGTATCACACCAATCGCGACCCTCAGGAGTACTGTGCCGCCGCCGTGAAGGCGCTGCGCGAGTTTGGTTCCTTCGATTCGTTTAAGGTGCACGCCAAGCGCTCCAATACCGACTATGAGCTCACCTCGATTGACATCAATCGTCAGGTGGGCGAGGTGCTGTGTGAGGCCTTCCCCGATAAAAAGGTTCAAATGCACGACCCCGACGCGATGGTGCACGTACTGGTGGTCCAGGGTAGCGTTTATGTGTACGCGCGCTCCGAGCGCGGCGTGGGCGGTCTGCCGGTTGGTTCTGCCGGCAAGGTCGTGACGCTGCTGTCGTCGGGTATCGATTCTCCGGTGGCGACCTGGATGCTCGCGCGTCGCGGCGCGGTGTGCGTGCCGGTGCATTTCTCTGGTCGTCCGCAGACGCCCGATACGAGCGAGTATTTGGTGCAGGACATCATCCGTGCGCTTGAGCCGGGTGTCCAGATCGGCCGCCTGTACGTGGTGCCGTTTGGCGACTGCCAGCGTGAGATTTCGGTCACCTGTCCCAGCAACCTGCGCGTGATCATGTATCGCCGCATTATGTATTCGGTTGCCGAACGCATTGCACACATCGAGGGCGCCAAGGCCATCGTGACGGGCGAATCGCTTGGACAGGTTGCCTCCCAAACGCTTGAGAATATCATGGCTGTCAACGAGGCCGTGAAGATCCCCGTGTTCCGTCCGCTCATCGGGTCCGACAAGCAGGAGATCATCGCGCGCGCCGAGGAGATCGGTACGTTCGATATTTCGACTGAGGCCGCTCCCGACTGCTGCACGCTGTTTATGCCGCGCCGTCCCGAGACGCACGCTAAACTCGATGCCGTGCATGAGGCCTGGGAGTTGTTCGATCACGAGGAGATGATCGAGCGCCTGCTCAAGCAGACCGAGTACATCGACTTCGAAAGCAACACGTATAAGGCCCCTAAGACCTTAAAACGTAAACATTCGGAGCTTGCTCCGCGTGAGATTTACCAAGATCACGAGTAAATTTGTGCATAGACCGACGATGCGTCTGCATCGTCGGTCTTTTGCTATCTGGGCATTTTGCGGCTAAGTGTTCATTTGCTGACGTGTGCCTGAATAAATGGACAGATTTGTGCAAGGTTTTGGTCGGTTTTTGGTTTGACCGCTAAAACCGGTTTTGGAGCGTGGCTGTTGCGGGGTTCCTTTCCTGACACGATGGTGTTGGGAGGTTTTGCTATGGCGCAGCGCGAACAACACGAACGGGTCAAAAAGATGGACCGCTGGGCGGACAAGCTGTTCGGTCATAAGGCAGTGGTGATGGCGATACTGGTCGTCATTGCGATGGCGAGCGGCTTGGCGATGGCGAACCTTGGCGGCGGTGCCGGCGGCGTGTCGTTTGAGCGCACTGACGGTTCAGGCTCATTGGTGGAGCCGGGATCCGGCGATGCCTCGAGCGGAAAGACATCCGAAGGCTCTTCGCCTAAGGCGTCTGCCGCGGCAGAGGTTTATGTCGATGTTGATGGCGCCGTTGTGTCGCCCGGTGTATATCGCCTCAAGGATGGCGCGCGGGTGGCTCAGGCGATTGATGCCGCCGGCGGGCTGGCGCCCGAGGCAGACGTTACGGGGCTCAATCGGGCATCTAAGGTCGTCGATGGGCAGAAGATTCACGTTCCAACGGTAGGGGAACAGCAGGCGTCCATTGCGGAAGCCGGTGTTGATGGTGGGGCTTCCGCATCATCGGGCGTGAGTGGCGCAACAGGCCTAGTAAACATCAATACGGCAAGCGCGGCAGAGCTACAGACGCTTTCGGGCATTGGTCCCTCCATGGCCCAGTCGATTATCGATGAGCGGACAAAGAACGGTGCTTTTGCCTCGGTTGACGATCTGATGCGTGTGTCGGGAATCGGCGAGAAGAAGCTTGCCAAAATCAAAGATTGCATCTGCGTATGAGTGTGATCGAGCGCGAACATGTGATGCCTCCGCGGCCCCTGATGCCGTGGACGATGGCCCTGTGTGCCGGCATGTGCATGAGCTGCGCTTTGGTGCTCAACGTGGCCGCAGATGCGCTGCTGAGAGAGCGGGCGCCGGCGGTCGGGCTGCTATGGGCCATTCCATTTGCGGCGGCGGTATTCGTTGTGCTGGCTCAATCTTGTGTGCGGCTTGCCCCTTTGAAGCGGTGGCTGTATGCCGCGTCCGTCGGTCTCGTGGCGGGAGCGGTCGTCTCGGCGTGGTGGGCTGTGGGTGCGCTCAGCGCCTCGAAGGCGCTCGACGGTCGAGCGGCAAGCGGCCTCGAGTTTGTCGTGCAGGGCGATCCATCCATAAACGACGACGTGTATTCCTATACCTGCGAGGCGCGCGCGGACGGTAAGAACTTGGCAACGGTTCGCCTATCGTTTGACCGTGAGCTCAAGGTCGGGGCGCACGTGCGTGTTATCGGTCGCGTTTCGCGTTTTGAGAACGATGCGTATGGACGATCGCGCGTGCTCCGAGGCGAGGTGCGCAAGGTTCAAGCCGTTCGGATTGTGCCGGTCGATGAGGGCTCTCCGGGGCCGCTGCTTCGGCTGCGAAATGGGCTGCTTGCGTCCATCGCGGCTGCGACCGACCCGGCGCGTGCGCTCATAGCCGGTGTCGTCTGCGGTCGTTCGGCCGAGCTGCGCGCCCAGCCGGCGGGCGACTGGTTTTCGGTGACGGGAACGGCGCATCTTATCGCCGTCTCGGGCAGCCATTTGGCTATCGTGGGGTTTGTAATCGAGGGTTTATTGCAAAAGACTCGGTGCTCACGTGGTCTTCAGCGGGCGATACTGGCGATAACGCTTGTGGGCTACGCTGCCTTTACGGGCGCGTCTCCCTCGGCCGTGCGCGCGTGCTGCATGGTATTCGCGACGCTTGTCGTAAACGGCGCGGGGCGTCGCCGGCACGGCCTTTCGGCACTCTTTGTTACCATGTCCATCTTTGTTCTACTGCGGCCGACGGTGCTGTTCGAGATGGGCTTTCAGCTTTCATGTGCCAGCGTCTTAGCCATTCTGTGCTTTTGCCCCTATGCGACCTACGCTTTGGGCGAGCTGGGTGTGCCATCGGGCGTTGCCAGCATGCTTTCCGTCACGCTGTGCTCGCAACTGGCGACACTTCCCATTACCATTCCTGCCTTCGGTACGTTCTCGCTCATTGCTCCGCTGGCAAATGCGGTCATCGGTCCGGTGGTGAGCGTACTGCTTGCCGTGTCGATCGTGCTGGTTCCCTTTTCGCTCGTGGCACCGTTGCGGACTTGGGCGCTCGTTGTGCCCATGATTGCCTCCCGTTGCGCGCTGTTCTTCGAGCAGCTGTTTGCCGCCGTGCCGGGTGCATCCGTGAGCGTGCCGCCCGATAGCATGTGGATTTACCTAGTGCCGTGTTTGCTGGCGGTTCTGCTGGTCTGGTGGCCGCGTCCCCGTGCACGTCCTATGGCGGTGGGGCTTGCATGCCTGGTGCTCTTGGCTGCGATTCCGTACGCCTACTGGGATCGATTCGCTCCGCCTTCGGTGACGGTGCTCGATGTGGGCCAGGCCGATGCGATTCTTATCCGCCAGGGCGGCGCAGTAGCACTCGTCGACTGCGGGCTCGACGAGCGCGTGGTGGCGGCGTTGGTTCGCAATAACGTGCACCATATCGATGCCGTCTTTGTGACGCATTGGGATGAGGATCACTGGGGTGGTCTGCCTGCCGTGCTCGAACAGTTTTCGGTTGGAACGATTGCCGTGGCGGCGGATGCGCTGGAGGATGCTCCTGCCGGGGTATTGAACCGACCAGGCGTGGAGTATCGGCAGGTGCGCCGTGGGGATACGGTCGATATCGGCTTATTTTGCGCCCGCGTGATGTGGCCATTCGAGTCCGTTGATGGCGAGGGAAATGAGGACTCGCTTGTCCTGCTGCTCTCATATGTTCAGGAAGGCAAGGGCCTGCGCATACTCCTCACCGGCGATGCCGAGCTCGACCAAGAACGGGAATTCGTGCATGAGGTGGGGGATATCGATGTGCTTAAACTTGGGCATCACGGCTCCAAGGTTTCAGTCGATGGTGAGTTGCTGGACGTCTTGAAGCCCGAGCTTTCCCTTGCGAGCGCGGGCGAAGGGAATCGATACGGCCATCCGTCCGATGCCTGCATCGATGCCGTTAAGGAAGCGGGCGGCGTGTTCACGTGCACCATCGAACACGGCGACATTACCGTCACGCCGACTGCGAATGGCTTTGCGATGCGATGCCAGCGATCGTGACGACGTCGTTGGCGTGTGGTGGGCCCCTGGGCTAGAATGGCACGGAACGAATACGAAGGCCTGCGGGAGGGGAGCGCAATGTCCGAAACCGGTCTGCTGCCGGCATATCTGATTGTCGGTACCGACGGAGTCAAGCGCGATCACGCCGTCTCGCGTATGAAAGCGCGTCTGGAAAAGTCGGGTATGGTCGAGTTCAACCTCGACGAGCGCGACATGACCAAGGACCCCGATATCGAGTCCATTATCGGATCGCTTAACACCTTTCCGATGGGCAGCGAGTTTCGCCTGGTAATCCTTTACGGCTGCTCAAAGCTCGCCAAGGCGGTCTCGGAGCCGCTCGTTGAGTATCTGGCGAGTCCCAGCCCCACAACGGTCTGCCTCATCATCGCCGACTCGCTTGCCAAGAACACGCGCCTGTATAAGGCGATCGCCAAGATCGACAAGAAGGCCGTGATCGATTGCTCCGGCACCAAGCGCTGGGAACTACCGCGCCGCGTGCAACAGATGGCGACGCAGCACGGCAAGTCGATTTCGACGGCGGCCGCCGAGGAACTCGTCTCGCGTTCGGGTGAAAACACTCGCATGCTCGATAACGACTTGGCTAAGCTTGCCCAGATGGTCGAGGCGCCCCAGATTGAGCTTGCCGACGTTGAGCGCTGGATTGTACGTACGGCCGAGGTTCAACCCTGGGATTTTCTCAATGCGGTCTCGGCCCGTGACATGCGACGCTCGCTCGAGCTCTTCAATCTACTGCCCGCCAAGAGCTACGTGTGGACTTACACATTGCTGTGCGGCCGCATCCGCGAGCTAATCGTCGCCAAGGCGCTCGATGCGCGCGGACAGGGTCGTGAGCTGGCCGCAACGCTCAAGCTCCAGTCCTGGCAGGTCAAAAATCATCTGACCTGGGCACGCCGCTTTTCGATGGCGGAGCTCGTCGCTGCGCTCGAGGGCGCGGTCGATGTGGAGCTCGCGCTCAAGGGTTCGGCCGATTCTCAGACCGCGCTTTTGCTCTGGATTACGAACATCTTGAGAAAATCGTGATGATACCTGCCTATTTGACAAATTCGTTCTATCCCTTTGAGGGGGAGCGTGCTATAGTAGGCGCTTGCATGACCTCACCGTGTCTCAGAGGTGTCATACATTTTTTGCAAGGAACTCGAAAGGAACTCCAGAAGTGGCAAACATCAAGTCTCAGAAGAAGCGTATCCGCACCAATGAGGCAGCTCGCATGCGTAACAAGGCTGTCAAGTCCGAGCTCAAGACGCTGACCAAGCACGTCCAGTCCGCCGTCGCCGAGGGCGACGCCGAGAAGGCCCAGGCTGCCCTCAAGACCGTCACCAAGCGTCTCGACATGGCTGCCGCCAAGCATGTTATCCACAAGAACCAGGCTTCCAACCGCAAGTCCGGTCTTGCCAAGCTCGTGAACAGCATCAACGCCTAAGTTGTAAATTTCACACCACACAGATTACGCGCATAAATGGAGCCTGTTTTATGGAACAGGCTCCATTTTTTGTACCGCTCGGGTAAGATAGTCCGCATGAATACTTCAATTGACATTTCCCACATCCGCAACTTCTCAATCGTTGCGCACATCGACCATGGCAAGTCCACGATCAGCGATCGCATCCTCGAGCTCACCCATACCGTCGACGAACGCGACATGGAGTCGCAGCTGCTCGACACCATGGATATCGAGCGCGAGCGCGGCATCACGATCAAGTCCAATGCCGTTCGCGTGTCCTATGACGCCGACGATGGCGAGACGTATCAGTTCAATCTGATCGATACGCCGGGCCACGTGGACTTTACCTATGAGGTCTCGCGCTCGCTGGCAGCCTGTGAGGGCGCGGTGCTCGTTGTCGACGCCACGCAGGGCGTCGAGGCGCAGACCGTCTCCAACGCGACGCTCGCCATGAACGCCAATCTGGACATTGTGCCGGCCATCAACAAGATCGACCTGCCCTCGGCCCATCCCGACGAGGTTAAGACCGAGATCGAGGATGACCTGGCGATCCCTGCCGATGATGCCGTGTGCGTCTCGGGCAAGACCGGCGAGGGCATCCACGATCTGTTGGAGTCCATTGTCTTTTTGATCTCTCCGCCCAAGGGCGATGCGAACGCGCCGCTCAAGGCACTCATTCTGGATTCGTACTTCGACGAGTATCGTGGCGTCGTCGCCACGGTGCGCATCTTTGACGGCTCCATCAAAAAGGGCGATACCCTGCGCATGATGCAGGCAAAGGGCGACTTTTTGGTCGATGGCGTGGGCGTCAAGCGTCCCGCCGAGACCCCGGTCGACGCGCTCACGGTCGGCGAGGTCGGATACGTGGTCACGGGCCTGAAGGACCCCGAGGCCGTTCGCGTGGGCGATACCCTCACGTGGGCGTCGAATCCCTGCCCCGAGCCGCTTCCCGGCTACCGCGAGGCCAAGCCCATGGTCTATACGGGCCTGTTCCCGATCGATAACAAGGACTACGAGAACCTGCGTGACGCGCTCGATAAGCTGCACGTCAACGACCCGTCGTTGGTGTGGGAGCCCGAGACCTCGGTGGCGCTCGGCTTTGGCTTCCGCGTGGGCTTCTTGGGCCTGCTGCATATGGAGGTCGTCAAGGAGCGCCTGGAGCGCGAGTTCAATCTTGACCTCATTGCCACGAGCCCCTCGGTGGACTATCACGTCTACAAGACTGACGGCGAGATGATTGATGTCCGCAGCCCGCAGGATCTGCCCGAGGCTACGCGCATCGAGCGTATCGAGGAACCCTACCTCAAGGCCAAGATTATCTGCCCGCCCGAGTATACGGGTGCCGTCATGCAGCTCGCTATCGAGCACCGCGGCATTACTACCGACATGATTCATCTCACGAGCAAGTCGGTCGAGATGCGCTTTGATATGCCGCTCGCCGAGCTCATCTTGGACTTCTTTGACCAGCTCAAGAGCCGTACCAAGGGCTATGCCTCGCTCGACTACGAGTTCAACGAGTATCGTCCCTCCGAGCTCGTCAAGCTCGATATCTTGCTTTCGGGCGACGAGGTGGACGCGCTGTCGTTTATCGTCCACAAGGACAAGGCCTATGGTCTGGCCCGCGGTCTGTGCGACAAGCTTAAGGAGATCATCCCGCGTCAGCTGTTCGAGGTGCCCATCCAGGGTGCTATCGGCAATAAGATCATTGCCCGCTCCACCGTCAAGGCGCGTCGCAAGGACGTGCTTGCTAAGTGCTACGGCGGCGATATCTCGCGTAAGCGCAAGCTGCTCGAGAAGCAGAAAGAGGGCAAGAAGCGCATGAAGGCCATCGGATCGGTCGAGGTCCCGCAGGAGGCCTTTATGGCGATCCTCAAGGTGGACGAGTAGGTCTATGGCGCTTTCTGAATACAGCAAGCGGCTGCTGGGCGCCTATGCCGAGCAGCCGTTCCTTATGGCTCCCATGGCGGGCGTGACCGACCCTGCCTACCGCATCATGTGCCGCCGTCGCGGTGCCAACCTTGCCTACAGCGAGATGGTGAGCGTGGCGGGCCTTGCCTATGCCGGCAACAAGACCTGGCGCCTGGTGCTACCGGCCGACGAGGAGCAGCAGATTTGCGTGCAACTCTTTGGCTCCAAGCCCGATCAGTTTGCGAGCGCCGTCGCTGCCGTCGAGGAGCGCGTTGGCGTTCGCCTGTCGCTCATCGATATCAATATGGCATGCCCCGCCCGCAAGGTTGTTACCAAGGGCGAGGGCTCGGCGCTCATGCGCACGCCCGATTTGGCCGAGAAGATCGTCGAGGCGGCGGTGGGCGCGGCGCATGTACCCGTGACCGTAAAGATCCGTAAGGGCTTTTATGCCGAGGACCGTAATGCCGCGACATTTGCCCAGATGCTCGAAGGCGCCGGTGCCGCCGCGGTGGCGGTGCATGGCCGCTGCGCCACGCAGCTCTATACGGGCCAGGCCGATTGGTCGGTCGTCGATGAGGTTGCCGACGCCGTTGAGATTCCCGTGATTGGTTCGGGCGATGTGTTCTCGGCCGAGGATGCCGCGGAGCATCTGCAGGGCTCGGGTGCCAGCGCGGTGTTTATTGCGCGCGGTATCTATGGGAACCCGTGGGTGTTTGGCGATGCTCGCGCCCTTGCACTCGATGGCATACCGGTGCCGGCTCGCAGCTCCGTTGAGCGCCTGGACGCCCTGCGTGAGCACCTAACGCTGACGCATGAGCTCCTGCCGCTCATGTCGCGTGCCCGCACGTACGCAAGCTGGTACTTAAAAGGCATGCCCCATGCTGCAGCCTGGCGCGCGCAGGTGGTGCGCTGCTCCACGTATGAGGAGTTTATGGCGCTGGTCGATGAGATCGAGCATGATGTGGTGGCCTGTGAGGCTGCCCTTGCCGCCGGCGAATCGGTGCCCCCTCATCCGCTGGAGGCTTAAGGGTGGCCGTTACCGCGCTGTACGTGCACGTGCCGTTCTGTGCCCAAAAGTGCCGCTACTGCGACTTCGACTCGCGCAGCTTTGCTTCGTGTGATTTGGATGCCGCGCTCGATTCCTATTTTGAGCAGTTGTACGCGCGCCTCGATGCTTTTGGTAAGGCTGGGGCCCTCGACCAGATCCGCACCGTCTATGTTGGCGGCGGTACGCCGTCGCTGGCGGGGGAGCGCCTGGTGGAGCTGGCGCGGCGTATTCGTGCGTGGTGCGCCCCCGTTGAGTTTACCTGCGAGGCCAATCCCGAGTCGCTGACCGCCGAGCTCGCTACTGCACTTGTCAAGGTTGGTGTCACACGCGTCTCTCTGGGCGTGCAAACGCTCGATAACACCGAACTTACTGCCATCGGCCGTATTCACGATGCCGATCGGGCGCTCGCCGCCATCGCGACGGTGAAGGACGCTGGCCTCGATGTGTCGTGCGACCTCATGTGCGGACTTCCCGGGCAGACCGCAGCGAGTTGGAAGCGCACGCTCGATGGCGTGCTGGCGGCGGCTCCGCATCATGTGTCGGTCTACCCGCTCACGCTCGAGGAGGGGACGCCCCTTTATCGCATGGCGTGCCGCGACGAGTCGCTCGAGCCTGATGAGGATTTTCAGGCCGCCTGCATGGACGTGGCACGCGAGCTCCTGGGTGCCGCCGGCTATCACCCGTATGAGGTGGCGAGCTACGCACTCGACGGCCATGAGTGCGCCCATAACATTGCCTACTGGACCGGACGGGGCTACCTGGGCCTGGGTCGTTCTGCCGCGGGCATGCTCGACGCCGCGGATTTTGACCGTCTTGCAGGTTTGTTCCCCGGCGCGTCTTCTCGAGGCGATGCGTACCGCGTGCGTCTGGTGCAACGTGACGACGACGCGACGACGTTCGAGGCCGAATATCTGTCGCAGCGCGAGGCTGCGGCCGAAGACCTGATGCTCGCTTGTCGCATGACGCGCGGTGTTGCGTCCGACCTGTTGGTTCGCGTGGCTCGTGTCATCCCGGCCGATGAGCTGACAGCTGCTTGCGATCGCGCGCTCGAATTGGGTCTTGCCACTTGGGTGCCCGAGACGCTCGGAGTCCATGAGGGACCCTTCACTTCGGCAGATGTCGTCGCGGGCCATGTTCGAGCTCGTCTGGCGCCGACACACCTGGGCTGGCTCGATGGAAATGTTCTGTTCGAGCTGTTTTGGGATCTAGCTTAGGCCGCTCGGGTAGAATTACCGGAATATATACGCTGCTGTGAGCAGGAGGTTGCCGCGCATGGCGACGATGAACGAAAAAGATTATTACGAGATTCTGGGTGTCTCCAAGGACGCTACCTCGCGTGATATACAGAAGGCCTTCCAGCAAAAGGCTCGCAAGCTCCATCCGGACGTCAACAAAGAGCCGGATGCCGAGGAAAAGTTTAAAGAGGTTTCCGAGGCCTACGCCGTGCTTTCGGATGAGCAAAAACGTGCGCGCTATGACGCCATGCGTTCTGGCAATCCCTTTGCCGGTGCTCCTACAGCTTCGCCCTATGGTGGCGGCTACGCCGGCAACACGGGCTATGGCAATCCCTTTGAGGGCGGCTTTCCCTTTGGTGGCGCTTGGGGCCAGCAGCGTCGCGGCCAGGCTGCCTACAATCCCGAGAACGGCGCCAACGTGGTCGTCGATATCAAACTGGACGCCAAGGAGGCCAAGGGCGGTGCCCGCAAGACCGTCCGCTATACGCGCTTCGATACCTGTGGTCACTGCGGCGGCTCGGGTTCTGTCTCCTCCGAGCATGCCCATACCTGCCCAAGCTGTGGCGGCCGCGGCCACATCGACGTCGACCTGTCCTTCCTGTTTGGTGCGGGCACGTTCCAGTCGGTCTGCCCCGAGTGCGGCGGTTCTGCGTATGCCGGAGCCGGTGCCGAGAGTA